>CAYRRL010000516.1:0-2405 GCA_964426665.1 uncultured Ferruginibacter sp.
CTATGTACAGGAATTAGCAGATAAAGAAGCTGTACTGCCTAAGGACATAAGATGGCATTTTATCGGGCACCTGCAAAGCAATAAAGTAAAATACATTGCGCCATTTGTGCATCTCATTCATGGAGTGGACAGTTTTAAACTGCTTGAGGAGATAAACAAGCAGGCAATAAAAAACAATAGAGTAATTGATTGTTTGTTGCAGGCACACATCGCTGCAGAAGAAACAAAATTTGGGTTTGATGAGGATGAACTTAAAACATTAACAGATGCAATACCAAAGTATCAGCAGTTAAATAAACTAAACAATATAAATATCAAAGGCCTGATGGGGATGGCAAGCTTTAGCGGCGATATGGATTTAGTGAGAAGCGAATTCAAAAAACTAAAACAACTTTACGACAAAGCAAATATTCAATATTCAATACTAAGCATGGGTATGAGCGGCGACTACAAAATAGCTCTACAGGAAGGCAGCAATATGGTGCGCATTGGCAGTTTATTATTTGGCGAAAGAAATTATAACACAAATTAAATGTGAACGCCAACCTTAAACCATAAACCTTCAACCTTATTACAAATGAGCAGCGAAATTATCATTCTTTGCATTGCCGCATTTGCTGCTGGTTTTATTGATGCAATTGTTGGCGGCGGGGGCTTGGTGCAAACGCCTGCTGTATTGGTAACCCTTCCCCAATACCCTGTAGCCACCTTGCTTGGCACCACAAAAATCCCATCCTTTACTGGCACATCAATAGCTTCTTACCAATACGCAAAAAAAATAAAACTGCAGTGGCGGCTGGCATTTATCATGTGTGGCATTGCTTTGTTTGCGGCTATCACAGGTTCATATTGCGTAAGCATCATCAGCAACAGGTTTATGAAGCCCATTATATTTTGCGTGCTGATTGCGGTGGCTGTTTACACTTATACAAAAAAGAATTTCGGCACTGCTGCTTCAAAAGAATTGCACTCAAAACATGAGCTGCTGTATGGTGCGTCATTTGCACTGGCTATTGGTTTTTATGATGGTTTTATTGGGCCCGGTGCAGGCAGTTTCCTGGTGTTGTTTTTTATAAGCGCATTGGGCTTTGATTTTTTAAAAGCTAGTGCCCATGCCAAGTTTGTAAACCTTGCCACAAATGCAGGCTCCATTATTTACTTTGGAGGCACAGGGCATATCTTATTTCACTATGCAATCCCAATGGCAGTTTTTAATTTTATTGGTTCTTTGATTGGCGCAAGGCTGGCTATTATAAGAGGGAATGCATTCATCCGTATCTTCTTCCTCTTTGTCGTTGCAGGTACCATCATCAGGTTTGGTTACGATATTTTCTTCAGGCATTAGCTTCAAACATTTGTTAAACCTTTAACAACAGCCGTGCATTCTGGCATAGTATTGCATCATTTGGTTTTTATCAAATATCTTTACCATGTACTACAGTGTTTCTATGCAATCAAACTTTGAAGCTGAAAAAAACCAGAAGGCTGCTATTTATACGGCAATAATATGCGGCATATTGTTATTGCTTTGCTTTATCATCACCTGGCCGCTGCACAAGATAATACCGCCAATACCACAAGATTTAATTGAAGTAAACCTGGGCAACGAGTTTGAAGGCATGGGCGAAGAGCAGCCATTGATAAAAGGCGAAAAAGCCCCGGCACAGCAACCAACACCAGAGCCGCAACAAAGCGCCGTTGCTGCAAACAATGAGCCGGCAAAAGATATTGAGACCGATGACAAGGCTGATGAAGATGCAGCACCAGTAACTAAGGTTGAAAAAAACAACAGCAAAAAATACGAAGCACCCAAAGAGAATGCAACGAAGCCTGTAAAAAATAATACCCCTGCGCCAGTGCCAACACCAGCGCCGCCAAAGCCACAAAAGCCAAAGTTTACTTACAATGGCCCGGGTAATGGCAAAGGCAATGGCGCTGACCAGGATAATGGATATACTAACCAAGGAAATAACCCCAATGGCAAAGGCGATGCAGGCAGCCCTGATGGAAAGCCGGATAGTTATGGCAATAATCCCGGCGGAAGAAGCGGTGGCCCAAAAGTTTTTGGCAATAGGAAAATTGTAAAATATTATTCTTTCACGGGTGACTTAGAAAAAGCAACTATAAATGCCATTGTAAAAGTTTCACCAGCAGGCGTTGGTACATTTGTTGGGTTTGGAAAGGGATCTACTAAAACATCAGCGCAATATGCTAATGCAATAAAGGATTATTTAAGGAATATACAGTTTGATAAAGCCGCAGATGAATCAACAGTGACAGTACAGTTTAATTTTAATGTGCAGTAAAATCATTTAAACTATAAAACCAAACCCCGTTACAAAACTTAACGGGGTTTTATATTTGCGCCATGGATTATCAGCAAACGATAGACTATCTCTATTCCC
>CAYRRL010000517.1:0-2404 GCA_964426665.1 uncultured Ferruginibacter sp.
AAGTGAGCAGGCGGCAGGCGGTGAAGTTTAAGGAAATGATGAGCTTATAACATTTGGATTAATTTTTTGAGGGTATATAAAAATAAAATGGCTGCTTTTCCAGGCGGCCGTTTTCTTTTTTGGGCTTGTATCACACAGAGGCGCTGAAGCCGCAGAAGAATACATTTGGAATTTATTTTTTAATTTTTACTGCCATCTCTGCCCCTCTGTGAGCCATTGCCTTCCCTGCAATCGTGTGCGGATTTTATGCTTGCAAACTCCATTAAAATGCTTTTGTTTGCAGCACTAAAACGATTTGCTTTATGGCAGTACAACCGTGGCGCACCGGCGTAGTTATCAAAATAGAAAATGAAACAGCAGACACTAAAAGGTTCTGGATAAAAGTGCCGGAGCTGGAAAGTTTTGATTTTACTCCCGGGCAGTTTATCACATTTGATTTGCCGATACATGAAAAGCCAAACAAAAGGTGGCGCAGTTATTCTATTGCTTCCTGGCCAGACGGCACCAATGTGTTTGAACTGGTGATTGTACTGGATAAAAATGGCTTGGGCACACCGTATTTGTTTAACGAAATTTCTGTAGGCAGCGAACTGGTTTTCCGTGGGCCGCAGGGTGTGTTTACTTTAAAGCACCCATTGGAAAATGATGTGGTGATGATTTGTACGGGCACCGGTATTGCGCCTTTCCGCAGCATGGTTAATTATTTGCACCTGCATAATACAGAAAGAAAAAATATTTACCTCGTATTTGGCTGCCGCACCAAAGACACGTTGCTCTATTATAATGAATTGAAAGAATTGGAAAGCAAAATGCCTGGCTTCAAATACATCCCTACTTTATCCCGTGAACAATGGGAAGGCAAGAGTGGTTATGTACACCCTATATACGAAGAGATTTGTGCAGATAAAAGGCCAGTTAATTTTTTCCTTTGTGGCTGGAAAGGAATGATTGATGAAGCCAAGACAAGGATTACTGCAATGGGGTATGACAGGAAGGCGATACACCAGGAGATTTATGGGTAATATGATTGACCCCAATTAATTTTTTGCCGCAGATTCGCAGATTAATCTGCGAATCTGCGGCCTTATCATTTTTTAAAGAGAATTTTTTTGAGTAATCTTTTTCATTAACTTGTCATCCATTACTAACTAACTGATTGCCGTATGGGTGCTGCTTCCATGATAGTGCTTATTCTTGCCGGGCTTGCTTTTGGCGGCATCGCCATCCTCGTTTCCCGGATATTTAATAAAGGCAGTAAGAACAAACAAAAAGGAGAGCCTTATGAGTGCGGTGTGCCTACACAGGGAAAAACATGGATGCAATTGAATGTTGGTTATTACCTCTTTGCTTTGATTTTTTTAATTTTTGATGTGGAACTGGTCTTTCTATATCCGTGGGCTGTTGTGGCTAAGAAGGTTGGCTGGTTTGCATTGGTGGAAGTAATTATTTTTCTTTTCATATTATTTATGGGGTTTTTATATGCACATAAAAAAGGTGCATTAAAATGGATGTGAGGAAAGGTTTTTGTGGGGTAATAGTTATATAACATAGTTTGTAATGGCTGAAACTTCAATAAAAAATTCTGACATTTTCCCCGGCGAAGTACATGATATGCCCGGCGGCGGCGTGATGCTCACCAAGCTGGATGATATTATCAATTGGGCAAGGAGCAACTCTTTGTGGCCACTCACTTTTGCTACCAGTTGCTGCGGCATTGAATATATGAGCACTGCTGCTCCTAAATATGATTTCTCAAGATTTGGTTTTGAAGTGGCCCGTGCTTCTCCCCGGCAGGCAGATGTAATTATTATAGCAGGAACCATTGTAAATAAAATGGCGCCTGTGTTAAAAAGATTGTATGACCAGATGGCCGACCCCAAATATGTAATTGCAATGGGTGCTTGTGCTATCAGCGGAGGCCCGTTTTTTTATAACACTTATTCTGTGGTAAAAGGTGCAGACCATGTGATACCTGTAGATGTGTATGTGGCTGGTTGCCCGCCCAGGCCGGAAGCCTTGATACATGCCTTGCTCACATTACAGGAGAAAATAAAAAATGGTTATACAAGAGAGCAACTAAAGCCTTCCAATCCATAGAAAGTTTTTTAAAAGCCAATGACCAACGAAGACCTGAAAATAAAAATTACCGAACTGTTGCCAGCCGCTGCTTTTGATGAAGGCGGCGACCCGACAGCTATCGGTTTTGTTACGGTAAATGTGGATGCTGCGGAATGGAAAACATTTTCACGCCAACTGCATTTTGATGAAGCTCTTCAGTTTGATTTCCTCAATTTTCTTACTTGCATAGATTATAAGACACACCTCACAATGGTGTATCATTTCGATTCTTATACTTATCATCACAACCTTGTTGTAAAAATAAAACTGGATGCTGCCAAGCCGG
>CAYRRL010000518.1:0-2398 GCA_964426665.1 uncultured Ferruginibacter sp.
CTGCAGGCTTAAAATAGCAACATTGCTGCCTCAAATTTTGCAAAGGGCCAGCCACCCTGAAGAAAAGCATTTGGTAATGAAAGCCCTGCTGCAATATGGCGATAAATTGTATGAGGATATAAAGCCGCTCCCAAGGGAACTTACAGAAGCCCATACAGCTGACCTTATAAAAATAAGCGGCGGCATAAAAGGGGAGCATTGCAAAAGCTTTTTGGTGCAGGCACTTAATTGTGATGGGGAGCAACTGAACAAGGCTATTCATTCGCTGTGGGCGCAGGGCTACAGCCCAGGAGACGAAGCCAGGCAGCCATTGCACCAGCTATTAGAAAAATACCTGCGGAGGGGGCTTGATAAAATTGAAGCTTACCAGCATGTGCACTACAGCGGGCACGAAAAAGAGATTGTAAAACATTCGTTGATAAACGAAATTAAAACAGACCTGGTGCTTGCATTAAAGCTGTGCGCTATGATGCACCACCGGCAAAGGATAAACCGTATACTGGAATTGATGGATATTGAAAGGCACCAAAAAATTTATAATGCAATTGAAATGATAGAACTGGAACAGCACAGGCGCTGGTGTCTATTTTTGATTTTGTGCTGGGCCCCGAGGAGCATAAAACAACAGCGGCGCAGGAAAAGGCCAACATTTTTTATAAAGTATATGATGATGCAGCTTTTTCTTACAATTCATGGACAAAAGCACTGGTAATGTATTGCTCCTGGAAAAATAAAGTGGAGGAAGATGTAAGCCACATACAACCGGTACCGGCGCAAAACGAAGCATTTATTGTGGCCGAAACCAGGGGCTTTGTGCTTGGCGCAAAACGAAGCATTTGATAAAAACACTGATGAAACTGAAAAAAAAGGATTTTTTTGATTGGGGGCAATAATGATTGATCCCGGTAGTTGCCGGGATGATTGGTTTGATTTAGCGGAGCAAAAAAGCAGATTAATCCGTTCATCTATTTAATCAGCGTTCCGCCCTTCGTAAAAATCCGTTTACATTTGCTTATGCTATTGATAGAAAAAATTTTGCTGCTCCGCAACTCTGATATTTTTAAAACTTCCAAAGAAGTTGACCTTATTGATATTGCTTCCATCTGCACTGAAAAAAACTTTGACAAAGGCGTAACTATTTTTGAAAAAGGCGACCACGGCAACTGCATGTATTTTATTCATACTGGCCAGGTGTCAATACACGATGGAGGCCACCAGTTAGCCGTGCTTTCCAGTAACGAAATATTTGGTGAATTATCACTGCTCGACTCTGAGCCAAGAAGCGCCAGCGCCACCACACTGAGCGATTGTGTGCTGCTGAAAATAGAACAGGAATTGTTTTACGATGTAATTGCCACTAACAGCGATATACTGAAAGGCATCATGCGTACGCTTTGCCGCAGGTTGAGGGAGCAGGACAGGGTAACAGTAGAAATGAAAAAAAATATACGCTAACCTTCAATAAGCCGGGCTAAATAACGCTGCTTTGCCGGTTCCCTCAGCTTTTGTGATGTACGTGTATGATAGCGGTGGTGGCTTAAAAAGTTCAATTGTAGTTTCATCCAGTCTTCATCGCTTGTTACCACATTATAATACATAAATTCTTTACGCAGGTTGTTGCCCGTATCAAAAAAATCAGGCCTGCCAAGATAATCAAGGTCAGCATCGCAAATAATTTGCTGCAGGTGTGTTTGCGGCATCTGCGGTATTTTCGTGGCCATTATCAAAGCCTGTATTTTGTCTTTGTCTTCGTCTGAAAACCCAAGCCCCTCCACATGTTCAAGAAAAATTTTACAGCCCATTGCTTCATGGTTTTGGTACGTCCGCAAAAAACCGTTGTCGTGAAACAAGGCTGCGATTTTCAAGGCAAGCAAATCGTGGCCTCCAATACCTTCTGCTTTGGCAATCCTTATTGACTGCTCAATTACATCAATAGTGTGGCCTTTTGAATGGTACGTAAGGTGTGGGCTCAACCCATCAAGGCTGGCAAGCACAATCTTTTTTAAATACTCAAAATCTTTCTCCTTCATCTGGGCTTATTGAGCAATAATTTTTACTAATGTATAGATTAAAAATTGTAACAACAAGATTTATTATGCGCTTTATTTGATTTTTGTTAATGATGGAAAATTAAAAGAAAAGGTTGCAAACACATAGTACAGCCCAAACGCAAAAGGCCCTGAATCCCAGGGCCGTAATTTTACTAAGTAATGCCGTATCTTTTGCTTATGCCTGTTTTACCAACTGAATCTCGGCATGTATTTTTACTTCTTCGCTTACCATTACACCGCCAGTTTCAAGCACTGCGTTCCAGTTAAGCCCAAAGTCTTTCCGGTTTATTTTGCCATTAAGGCTAAAGCCTGCCTTGGTATTACCCCATGGGTCTTTTACAATGCCG
>CAYRRL010000519.1:0-2392 GCA_964426665.1 uncultured Ferruginibacter sp.
GCTACAGCATCAATCCGATAGCTGCCGGATTGATGCTGCTTGTTCAATTCCCTGAAAAGCTCATACATGCCCGTTGCGCCTTTATGTTTGCCTCTTAAATGTGCCGGGTAAAAATTGCATCTTTCCATGCCTGCAAACAACGGCTCAAAAAAGGCATTGGATACAAAGGTGATTTGCAGCTGTGGGTTTTGCGATAATACATTTTTTATAACAGGCACTGCCATCGCCACGTCGCCCATTGCAGAAAAACGAATGGTTAGTATGTGTGATGAGGAAACCAAATTTAATTTTTGTAAAGTTCCGGGTTAAGCGACGGATCGTTATACATCTTCATTTGCTTGTACACTTTCATGTATTTTTTCCCTTTGGAAATATCATCGAGCAAATGATCAATGGCTTTTGATAAATCTTTTTGCTGTTCTAATAATATGTTCAGTTTTTGAGCACACGATTGTTTGTGCTCTTCGCCGGCATCTGTGCGGTTGGCTTCTTCCTTCATGTGGTAAATTTTCAGCGCCAGAATCGAAAGCCTGTCTATTGCCCATGCAGGGCTTTCTGTATTGATGGCAGCATCTTTATCAGCCCTAACATCTTTGTATTTATCCAAAAAATAAGTGTCTATATATTCCACCATATCTGTCCTGTCCTGATTGCTTTTGTCAATCCTTCTTTTAATGGCAATGCCGTCTGTTGCCGGAATGTTTGGGTTGCGTACAATATCTTCCAGGTGCCATTGCACTGTGTCAATCCAGTTTTTGTGGTACAGCAAATGCTCTAATAATGAAGAGGCAGGGTAAGGGTTGGCAAATGCTGCCTCTATGTCATCTGTTTTGTGATAGTCATTTATGCTTTGTTCAAAAATTTTATTGCAAAGAGCGCTTATCATAGAGGTGCAAAAATTATTTTTTGTTGCTGATTGCTAAGTAATACAAAGGGATTCCTGCCAGCGTAATTACCAATCCCCATTTTACAAATTCAGGTTTGTATATAATTAAGAGTGTGCAGAAAGCAATAGCCATTAAAATATACAATACTGGCAATACCGGATAGCCAAATGCTTTGTAAGGCCTTTCAGCATCCGGCATTTTCTTTCTTAAAATAAATATACCGGCGATGGTTAGAACATAAAATATTACTACTACAAAGGAAACCATATCAAGCAAATCGCCATAGCGGCCACTCAGGCATAAGGCACTCGCCATAATACATTGTATCCACAGCGCCCAGGCAGGAACCCTGTTTTTATTCAGCTTGCCGGCCTGCTTAAAAAACAATTTATCATTTGCCATAGTATAATATACTCTTGCGCCTGCCAGTATCAGCCCATTGTTGCAGCCAAAAGTTGAAATCATTATCATTACTGCAATGATGATAGTGCCGCTGCTGCCAAAGATGGCTTCGGAAGCGCTTAATGCCACACGGTTGTCTTTTGCAAAAGCAAGCTCATGCAACGGCACTGTTGCCAAATACACAACATTAGCCAAAATATAAATTACGGTAACGATGAGGGTGCCAAGAAAAAGGCTCATCCCGATATTGCGTTTTGGGTTTTTTATTTCGCCGGCAATAAAAGTTACATTGTTCCATGCGTCGCTGCTGAAGATGCTGCCCACCATGGCGCTTGCCATTGCGCCTAATGCTGCGCCGGCCAGCAAGGGCTCTATATTAATTGTGCCGACAGCATCTTTTTTTAAGTGTTGCACCTCCCATGCATTTTGCCAGTTGGCGCTCCATACATCCCATTTAAAGGCGGCAAACCCGGCAATAATGAGCCCAAAAAGCGACAACAGTTTTGTGGATGTAAAAATGGTTTGGATTGCTTTGCCAGCTTCAATCCCTTTTGTGTTTACAAAAGTTAAAAACACAATCAGCGCAATGGCTACTAACTGTGCATAATGAATGTTCAGCCCAAGCAAAGGGAATGTATTAGCATCTTCCCATGCTAATGCCGGGAAAAAATACCCGGCAAATTTTGCAAAGCCCACGCCAACAGCTGCAATTGTGCCGGTTTGTATCACAGCAAAAAAACTCCAGCCGTACAAAAAGCCTATTAGAGGGTTGTAAGCCTCTTTTAAATAAACATATTGCCCGCCAGCTTTGGGGAACATGCTGCTCAATTCGCCATAACTCAATGCTGCGATAAGCGTCATAAACCCGGTGATGAGCCATGCTGCAAGCAACCAGCCTGCACTGCCCAGGTCTTTCAGCATATCGGCGCTCACAATAAAAATGCCCGAGCCAATCATAGAACCGGCAACAATCATGGTGGCGTCAAACAAACTAAGCGAAGGCCTGAAGGCAGTTGTGTTGCCTGTGTTTTCTTCAATGGAGTTTTGAGGCATAAAAAAATCCCGTTTTTTATAACGGGGTTCAAGATAAATAAATTTGACGG
>CAYRRL010000520.1:0-2386 GCA_964426665.1 uncultured Ferruginibacter sp.
TTTTGCGATTCTTCTATTCTTTCATAGCCGGTTTTTGCCAGCCATTGTTTAAAAGGCTCTGCTTTGGGGGATGGGATGGATTGGATAAGGCGGAGGAGTTGTTCGGTATCGGCGACATCAGTAAGGCGCATTCTGCCATCAGCAGCTTTCATTTTCAAACCGTGACTGTTTGTCACGGTTTGGTTTCCTTCTTTTTTCAATCGCTCTTTTAATTTTCTCCAATAAGCTGCCGGGTCAACGCTTTCTGTAAGGATTGCAATTACATCTGAAATAGCAAAATACCATTTCTCTTCCTCTGCATCCCAATAGCTGCGAATTTGTTTGTGTTCAAAAAGTTTTATGTTGCTCATGAGAGGTTTGTTATTGTAAAAATTGTTTTAGTAAAACGTTATGTATAATAACCTATTAATGCAGAAATCACATAACCGTCACATAAAAAATCAATTGGTTTTCAATTGTTTATCATGAATTTTAGTGCAAAAGCGCTGTTACTTGTCACATAACATTACACCCAATAAGGCAGGTACTTTGCATAAGTTCTCGACTTATTATCTGGGTCGTAATCTTTTACGAGATTTTTTTCTTTGGTGTCTGCTATTATTCTGGATGCGATAGAGTAATTATGCTCTTCTATTCCAAACCTGTCCCGTAAACTTTGGTTGGTCATAAATTCTCCAGATACATATTTTAAACAAGCATGCAAATAACAGGCACGTATTTTATCCTGCTTATCCATCTCCTTAAAATTTTTGATTCCAAATAAAATAATCCGGGTGTAGTTTTCGCCAACAATTATTTCTGGTGCAGTAAGCTGGTTGTATTCACATTCAAAAACAACTTTATCAATGCCGCTGCCACGTTCTTCGCAAATGTTGAGCCGCCTCATAAACCGGGCAAATATTTCATTCCTGCTTTCGGGGCTATGGTCAACAAAACGCAGAGGGTCAATCAGCGGTTTACCAGGGTTTGTAATCTCTATCCGGTTGTCGAATATTTCAATCATTGGCGAACTTCCTTTAATACTGAAATCCTGGTGAATGATTGCATTGGCGACAAGTTCCCTTACCGCAAGTATTGGATAAAGGGTCACTTTTTTCCGTAAGGCTTTATCAATGATTTCATTTGCAGGCAGCACATCTTCCAGGTATTTTATTAGCCCTTCAAAACCTGTAGCATACCCTTTGTTGCCAGTTTGTTCCTTTTTTGTTTTAATACGGTTGTTGCCATCATACAAAACAACCCTCACTGCTTTTCTTGCAAGCGTATCGAAAGCACTTATGTCTTTTGCAAAAAGCAAGGCGCCAAGATTTGTTATTGCATAGCCAGCCTGTTCGCTGATGATTGCCTTTTCCTGTATAAGTTTATTTATTATCGCTTCCCTGTTATCGGGCAACGGCAGTTTCAGCAAATCAAAAAAGGAAGGGTAGTCAATAAGCTGCAAAACATCTTCCGGCTGAAGATTTGCCGCCGCTGTTTCTTTTTCAAAAGCGTAATGCTTTTCATTGTTCCATATTTGCCTTTCCTTTTCCGGATGGTCGTCCAGTGATTTTTTATAGCTGCCAATCCTTATAAAAGGCTCGCCCTTGAAGTTAACAGGTGTGTTACGGGTTGCCTGCACCCTGAAGATGGCAAAATGAAGTTGCTGAAAGGTAAACTCAAAAATATTGAAATCAATTCTTGGGTTGAGCTGTGTGGCAATCCAGTTTTCCAGTTCCTGGTTGCCTTTCTTTTCCGTTGATGGCTTGAAACTGGTGCCCACAAAATTATGTGTGTTGTCTTCAATGCCAAACACAAGGTAACCGTAAGGCTGCTTATGATAGCAGGCACTGTTGCTTAATGCCGACAGGTATTCCCCAATATCTTGTGGGTTTGAGTTATTGATTTTAAACTCCACCCATTCACATTCTTTTGGCAAAGCCTGCAAGTCTTTCAATAATATTTCAAGTTCGGGCTGTGTCATTGCTTCAAAGTAATGTTGGCAAAGATGAGTTTATTTTTGTCTTCTCTACATTGCATCCCAATAGCTGCGGATTTGTCTATGTTCAAAAAGTTTTATGTTGCCGGGTATTACATGTTGTTTAGTTACCAACCGAAGTTAGTTTGCTTGATGATGATTTAAAATAAGAGGATGGATATTTCTTTGCCCATGTTATGCAGTTGGTTGTTCACATGTTGAGAACCCTTGCCAGCTTATGTTTTAATCATTTTCCCCGGTTGGAGAAAATGGTCTGTTTTTAGCTTCTGTTTCTGCATCAGCCATTGCAATGGCTTTTTTAAAAAGGTATTAGCTTATCAATTGCTTTATTTCAAGCAACTCCTGTTCTGAATGATTGTACTTAAACAGGTTGAGAATATCTTTTTGTGCATTGTTCAATGATTCCATTGT
>CAYRRL010000521.1:0-2384 GCA_964426665.1 uncultured Ferruginibacter sp.
CCCCGGTGTTAATAGTGTTTCAAACAATTACGCTTCCGGAAGTTTTTCTGCAATAGTTTCCCGTATAGAGTTTGGCAAAAAATATTACATAAGGGCTTTTGTCACCAATGGCTTTGCTACTTCATACAGCAACGAAGACAGTTTTGCTGCACCGGTTTACATCTATACATTGCCTGCAAAAAATATTACAGCACGTTCATTTGATATTTCGCTCTACACCATGCCGTCTATTGCTGCAAATATTACCGAAAGAGGTGTTTGTTACAGCACTGCATCAATGCCAAACATTGGGAAATTAAGAACAATAAGCCCTGTTACAGATACAGGCATTATCAATTTTCATGTAACCGATACTTTAAAGGCTGGTACTACCTACTATGCAAGAAGTTATTTTATTGCAGGTGGGAAACCATATTATGGCAGTGAAATAAATTTTAAAACAGCAGGCTATGCAGGCGGCAGCGGCGGCTACATAGTTTTTGATAAAGCAGATACAACCAATGGCTGGCGCTATATTGAAGCTGCGGCTGATACGATAAAAAAAGCAAATATTATTTGGGGGTGCAACGGGGTATCTATTCCGGGAACGCTAACGGCAATAGGCAGTGGGTTAGGCAACAGCAACGCCATTATTGCCGGGTGCAGCGATACAATGAGCGCTGCATACCGCTGCCGGAATTTAACATTGAATAATAAAACCGATTGGTACCTTCCTTCCATAGATGAATTAAAAGCATTGTATGAATTGAACTTTGATTCTGTGATAAAAAGAAATGACACATTGTTCAGTTCATCACAGGCCAATGCGAATGAATGTTATATTATTTATTTTTCCGATGGTGTGCAAAGGCAATTGCAAAAGAATGCTACCGGAGCGAAAGCCTGGGCTTTCAGAAGGTTTTAGCCGCTGCCGCTTTTTTAATCATGCGTTCTATACCCAGGCATTTTCCAACACCCTTAAGGCGTTTTTATAACTTATCTTTTTTATTTGCTCATCAGTAAATCCGTCTTTCTTCATTGCTGCAAACAAATCGCTAAGCTGGCTGGGCACATATAAGTCTTTAGGGTCGTCTGCAAGCCCATCAAAGTCAGTTCCAAAACTTATGTTGTCGTAATCTTTTGTTCTTGTGTGCTGGTTAATATTTTTTATTGTTTCAATTATATAGGTTATCCCGTATTCAAAAGCTTCCGGGCCCGGGTTGGATCCTTTTATATGAGCGTCCCTGCCTGCAAGCCAAAAGTTTTCGGGTATCACGCCAATAGTGCCATCGCATGCACAAATATTATCAATCTCTTCGGGGCTTACACAGTAGTATTTATAATTGTCAAAAGTTTTGTTCTCATATTTTTCAAACACCTGCTGCGAACAGGTATGTGAAAAAATCAATGGGCGGATTGGCTTGCCTGCTGCTTTTCTGCCTGCATTAATTTTAAACACGCCTTTCCTGCATTCCGGCGTGCTGTGTGTCAAGTCCACCACAATGCCTAAGTCAAGCATTTTTTCCACTACCGCTTCGCCTGTGCGTTTCAACGGGTGGTTGTCTGTAGCAGGGTTGTACAGCCATTCAAAGCCCGGGCCTGTTTTGCTTGCAGGTGAAACGCCTTCCACCGGCGACACAAAATCGTTTTCAAAAAAATGGCCCAGGGTTATAAGTGCCAAGCCTCTTTTTTTAAGCGCTTCAAGGTTTTGTAAATAAGCAGGAATGCCTCCCGGCAAGCCTCTGCCGATTGCATGTGCACCTTCAATAGCATGTGCCAGGGCAATGGTGTTTGGCTCTTTCAGGTATTGCTGAAACTCTTTAAAGTTTTTTGCGACTTTAAGTTGAATCTTATTTTGTTTTTTGTTTGCAATGCCAATCTCATATTCCAACTGGCCCATCATGGCGTTAACCCTGTCAAAGTTTTCCTGGCCGCCGGGCTCAAGCCGGTTGTATAGATTCGGCGCTGCTTGCTTAAGAAAGCCTTCAAATTCTTTTACTTTTTCCCATTTTGTTTTTAAGCCTGCTTCAGGCAAGTAGTGGGCTGCCATCAACCCTCTCATATTGCCGGCGCTTAATTGTTTTAAATCAATTTGTACGCTGGTCAAATTCGGCCCCGGTTCAGGGCAATGGCTGCCCCATAAGTGCTTATTCGGGAGCAAACCACCAAGCAAGTATAATTTTTGCGATGGGTGGCAATGCAGGTCAATAATAGCAAATTCATTCATTTTAAACGGCTTCTCATCTTCTGAGTATGCAGTTGCAGTTTTAAAATTATCCGGCAACAAGCTGCTGAATGAAAACTTTGGCATGGCCAGTATGCCGGCAGATAAAGCCATCATCTTTTTAATAAAGGCCTTGCGATGGGGCAGGTGCATAAAATTTTTATTTCTTTATTGTAATGCT
>CAYRRL010000522.1:0-2380 GCA_964426665.1 uncultured Ferruginibacter sp.
AAACGCTTCTGGATACAGTAAATAATATCCTTTCAATGAAAGTGGACATGGTGGTGATGCGGCATAGTGCCAGTGGCGCACCGCATTTTCTTTCAAAACATATCCCTGCTGCTATTGTAAATGCAGGGGATGGCATTAATGAGCACCCCACACAGGCATTGCTTGACGCTTTTTCCATCAAAGAAAAATTAGGCAGCCTTGAAGGAAAGAAAATTGTATTGGTAGGCGACATCATGCACTCAAGGGTAGCTTTGAGCAATATTTATTTATTAAAAAAAATGGGGGCAGAAGTAATGGTGGCTGGCCCGCCAACGCTTATCCCAAAATATATCAGCGAAGCGCTGGGAGTAAAAGTTGAATACAATTTAAAAAAAGCATTGCAGTGGTGTGACGTTGCCAATGTGTTGCGCATTCAATTGGAAAGGCAAAACCAGGTGTTGTTTTCTTCCCTAAGGGAGTATAGCCTGGCTTACGGAGTAAGCAAGAATTTGCTTGATAGCCTGAATAAAGAAATTGTGATAATGCATCCGGGCCCAATCAACAGGGGCGTGGAGATTGACAGCGATGTGGCAGACAGCAACCAATCAATTATTCTGCAACAGGTGGAAAACGGTGTGGCGGTGAGGATGGCGGTGTTGTACCTTTTAGCAGGGAGAAATGCTAATTAAAAAATGTTCAATGCTCAATATTCAATTTTCAATTTGCAATTGTAAACTATGAGCCGTATTTGTTTATTCCCCGGAACGTTTGACCCCATCACATTGGGGCATACAGATATTATCAACCGGGCCTTGCCACTGTTTGATAAAGTGTTTATCGGGATTGGGCGAAATGCCAACAAGGTTCCTATGTTCAGCGAAGAGCAGCGCCTGCAGTGGATAAAAGATTTATATGCTGATGAGCCAAAGGTGGATGCCGTGGTGTATGAGGGCCTCACGGTTGAATGTTGTAAAAAAGTGGGCGCTAATTTTATTTTGCGTGGTATCCGCTATGTCAACGATTTTGAATATGAAAAAGCTATTGCAGATATGAACCGCAGCATCAACGGGCATATTGAAACCATATTCCTTACCTGTTTGCCCCAATACACATCGGTTGCTTCTACTTTGGTAAGGGATGTATTAAAGAATGGCGGCGATGTATCACAATTTTTGCCGAAAATTGTAAACGATTCTATCAAACAAAAAAAGTAAACACTAAAAATATTTTTATGTCAATCTGGTTTAACAAAAATTTGAAAATAACAGACCTCGGCGCTATCGAGCCGGGCACAATGGCGGAGTTTTTGGGGATGGAATGGACAGAGCTTGGCGATGATTATGTAAAAATTAAAATGCCTGTTGACCAGCGCACCAAACAACCGTACGGCTTATTGCATGGCGGCGCCAGTTGCGCTTTGGCAGAAACTATTGGCAGTGTTGCTTCGCAACTCGTACTGGACCCCAATAAATTTATTTGTGTTGGCTTAGAAATAAATGCTAACCACGTACGGAGCGCAAGGGGCGGCTATGTTACCGGTATTGCAAAGCCGCTTCACCTTGGTGGTGCTACGCATGTGTGGGACATCAGGATTTATGATGATGCTGAAAAATTGATTTGCATCAGCAGGTTGACGCTGGCGATATTGAAGAAGGCATTATAATTCCGTTTCCCGTTTTTTTTATTTCAAGCCAATAACGGGAAACAGGAAGCATTCCTCATTTACGCCACGTTTCTAAGATGTCTTTTATTGAAGGATAGGTGTTCTCCATCTGCTCTTTTGTATCTTTTTCTTTCACCCATTTTATCTCTGCAATGTCTTCTTCCGTTTGCGGCTTTATATTTTGTTTGCCTGTGCAGGTGATATAAAACCAGTGGGTAGTTTTAATAAAATGCTTCCCAAAAGCAGCATAAGTATGATAAGTTTCACCAACTTTTTTTTTCAATTTTAAGTTCGTTGCACCTGTTTCTTCTTCTACTTCCCTTACAGCAGTTTCAGCAATGCTTTCGCCTTTTTCTACCTTGCCTTTTGGCAAGTCCCATTTGCCAAGGCGGTAAATGAACAGCAATTCTTTCTTTTCGTTTTCAACAATGCCGCCGGCCGCTTCTATGTGGGTGAAGTGCTTAAAGAAAGCTTTCTTTAATTTTTCCAAATCGCTGTTCCAAAGCACACCGGCATGGAATTCTTCTTTAACGATTTCATGCAGCAACGATTTAATAGCTGCATTGGAAATCTCGTCAATAAAAACTGCGTCAGGGTGGTGGAGTATTTCATTCAACTCCTGGTTAATGTCGTCGCAGAGGTAAACTGGCTTGTCGCCAAAGTAGATTTTTATGTGCATAACAAAATTTCTATTGCTGTGATGCTGGCCTAAATTTGCGGCATGACAAATGAAAAAGC
>CAYRRL010000523.1:0-2379 GCA_964426665.1 uncultured Ferruginibacter sp.
TTTTAGCGGGCCCGAATACCGCATGATGGCGCAGGTGCATGCCAAGCGCTACCAGGAAAAAAGCATCAAGCTGGCTGAGTTGATAAATGATGAAGTGGAAACTACCGACAGGCCTGCGCTTGGTACTTACCAAAGGGCCAAGGGCATTTGGGTGCTGCAGGCTACCAATATGCCTGCCGTGCTGGTGGAAACAGGATTCATCACCAATTACAGCGACGAGCGCTACCTTAACAGTGAAAAAGGCCAGCAAGAACTGGCAGAGTGCATAGCAAGGGCTATAAAGGAATATAAAGCACAATTAGAAAAAGGCAATATGAGCAACCCCGCAGCCAAAGAAGAGGCCAAAGTATTGCAGGAAGCAAAAGGCCCAACCGCTAAAGCATTAATGCCGAAACGCAAGTAGTATTTAATATTTATGATGTAATAATTTATATTGTAGCCAGCCACAATTAGTTCTACCATTGCACATTAGCACATCAGCAAATTAGCACATCAGCACTTTGCCTTATTTGCTTAATTTTGGCCTTTATCAACTCATTTGCCCATGACGATTTCCAACGAAACAAAAGTCGGTTCCCTTACAGCCATCGCTATTGTATTGCTCATTTTAGGTTTCAATTTTTTAAAAGGTAAAAGCTTTAGCAGCCAAAACAGCCGCTACCTAGCCACGTTTGGCGATATACGTGGGCTGGCAAAAGGCAATCCTGTTGTTATCAACGGAAAAGAAACAGGCACAGTGGTGGATATTGACGGCGGCAAAGACATGAAGCAACTGAAGGTAACCATCAACATGAAAGACGACGTGAATATCCCCGACGATTCTTATGCCATAATCAATAAATCTTTTTTGGATGCAGTGCAACTGGAAATAAAATTGGGCGATAGCAAAAATTTTTTAAAAGACGGCGCTGCCCTTAAAACTACCGCCTCCGGCGATTTGATTGCTGACGCTATGAAAAAACTCGACCCCGTGTTGTTTCAGGTTACAAAGGCAGTAAAATCATTAGATTCTGTATTGCTTACCGTAAACAGCGTGGTGGATCCTAACACTAAGCACAATATCAGGGCTGTGATGGAAAACCTGAATAAAACCACCGCTTCGCTGGCGGTTTCTTCTGCATCGCTGCAGGGTATGCTGAATGCACAAACAGGTTCTATTGCCAAAACAGTTGACAACCTCAACTCATTTACCGGTGCTTTGAAGAACAATAATGAAAAGCTTACACAAACAATGGCGAATGTAGAAACTGCCACCGGCAAATTAGCAAGGCTTGATTTGGAAACTACAATGGGCAACCTCAACACCAGTATTACCGAATTAAAATCTATCCTGTCAAAAGCCAACAGCGACAAAGGCACGCTTGGCCTGCTGATGAACGACCCTAAACTGTACAACAACTTAAACGCCACTTCCAACAAATTGAACTTGCTGCTGGATGATTTGCGCCTGCACCCCAAGCGCTATGTAAATGTGTCTGTATTTGGCAAAAAAGACAAAAGCACGCCATTGATGGTACCGCTGCCGGACACGGTGAATGCACCGTATATACAAAACCCATAGAAATAATCTACCTGCTCAGGTTTATTTATGTAAACTGTTGGGGAGTGTTTTGCTGCTTTCAAAATGTATATTTGGCAAGTAAAACATTAATGCCCGGCATGAAACAAAAAGCTGTCTCCATTCGCCCATTTATCGGCGCTAAAGATTTTAAACTTTCCCGGGATTTCTACAAAGCGCTTGGCTTTGAAGAAACTGTTCTAAGCCACGATATGTCTGTATTTAAAACACAGGGCATAGCTTTTTACCTGCAAAATGCTTACGTAAAAGATTGGGTGGATAACACAATGGTATTTGTGGAAGTTGACAATGTGGCGGAGTATTGGAAAGAACTGCAATCGCTTAATCTTTCAGAAAAATTTAAAGGCGCAAGGCTTGCACCCATACGTTATAACGATTGGGGCCATGAATGTTTTTTACATGACCCATCGGGTATATTGTGGCACTTCGGGCAATTTGCCAGCAAGTAAGTGGTTGTCGGTTTGTGCTTATTGCCCATTGCTTATCGCCTTTCTGCGTATATTGCAACCTCTAAAAATCAACCATGAAATACTTGCCGCTCAATCCCGGGATTTTTATCCAGAACAGGAAAAGGTTTGTCGAAAGGATGGATAAAAATTCCATTG
Organism: uncultured Ferruginibacter sp.; assembly: GCA_964426665.1. GTDB lineage: Bacteria > Bacteroidota > Bacteroidia > Chitinophagales > Chitinophagaceae > Ferruginibacter. The sequence goes on from CAYRRL010000523.1 coordinate 2,185, forward strand.
CTATTTTCAACAGCAATGATGAATTGCCAACCAACGGGGATGCCCTGCACCGCTTCAAGCAAAACTCAGATTTGTTCTGGCTCACCGGCATTGAACAGGAAGACAGTATGCTGGTGTTGTTCCCGGATAACAGCGATGCAAAATATAAAGAAGTGCTGGTGTTGGTGCGGCCAAATGAGTTGAAAGAAAAATGGG
>CAYRRL010000524.1:0-2356 GCA_964426665.1 uncultured Ferruginibacter sp.
GCAAACAAAGTCTACATTTTCGATACAACGCTCCGTGACGGCGAGCAGGTGCCAGGCTGCAAACTCAACACAAAAGAGAAAGTGCAACTGGCATTAAAGCTTGAGGCATTGGGCGTTGATATCATTGAAGCCGGCTTCCCCATTTCAAGCCCCGGCGATTTTGAATCTGTTTCCCAAATTGCATCTGTAATAACAAAATCAACCGTTTGCGGTTTGACAAGGGCAGTTCAAAAAGATATTGAAGTGGCAGCCGAAGCATTAAAACCTGCAGTGCGGCCACGTATTCACACAGGTATTGGCTCGTCAGATAACCACATTAAATACAAATTCAATTCTACAAGGGAAGAAATTTTAGAACGTGCCGTTGCTGCGGTAAAGCTTGCAAGGAACTTTGTTCCTGATGTTGAGTTTTATGCAGAAGATGCCGGCCGTGCCGATCTGGAATTTTTAGCAAGGCTGGCCGAAGCTGTTATTAAAGCTGGCGCAACAGTTATTAATGTTCCTGACACAACTGGCTTTTGCCTGCCGCATCAATACGCAGAAAAGATGGCTTACTTAGTAAATAATGTCAGCAATATTGATAAAGCTATTCTCTCATGCCATTGCCATAATGATTTGGGTTTGGCAACCGCAAATTCTATTGCTGGTGCCATTGCCGGTGCAAGGCAAATAGAGTGCACCATCAATGGTATTGGCGAAAGGGCAGGCAACACTTCATTGGAAGAAGTGGTGATGGCTATTAAAAAGCATCCAGAATTAAATCTTTACACTGATATAGATGCAAAACAATTGCTGCCCATGAGCCGCCTTGTTTCAGAAACCATGCGTATGGTGGTACAGCCAAACAAAGCGGTGGTTGGCGACAACGCCTTCTCTCATTCCTCCGGTATTCACCAGGACGGGTTTTTGAAAGAGGCATCCACTTATGAAATTATTGCTCCTGAAGAAGTAGGCGCAGATACATCAAAGATTGTGCTGACGGCAAGAAGTGGCCGCAGCGCATTGGCTTACCGTTTCAAAAATTTGGGTTACCAATTTGACAGGGACGAAGTAGATAGCCTTTACTGCACATTCTTGAAAGTAGCCGACAGTAAAAAAGAAGTACAGGATGAAGATTTAAAGGCAATGGCGGAAGAGCATTTGCATGAACATGCATAGGATAAGACAAGGGCCGGGGCGCTATAAGCGGCCTGAACCATAAAAGAAAAAACCATGTCAAAAACATTATTCGAAAAGATTTGGGAAAAGCACATCGTCAAAACGATTGACGGCGGCCCATCTGTTCTATATATAGATACACATTTCATCCATGAAGTAACAAGCCCACAGGCTTTTAATGGGTTGAACAAAAGGGGGATTAAAGTATTCAGGCCAAAACAAACTGTAGCCACTGCAGACCACAACGTACCAACGCTCAACCAGCACTTGCCAATCAAAGAAGAACTAAGCCGTATGCAGGTAGAGGCTTTAATTAAGAATTGTGCAGAGCATAGTGTTGAGTTGTATGGGCTTGGGCATCCTTACCAGGGAATCGTTCATGTTATCGGCCCGGAATTAGGCATCACACAACCCGGCATGACAATAGTTTGCGGCGACAGCCACACATCTACACATGGCGCATTTGGAGCAATTGCTTTTGGTATTGGCACCAGTGAAGTGGAAATGGTTTTATCAACTCAATGTTTGTTACAGAGTAAACCAAAGCTCATGCGTATCAATGTTGATGGAGTATTAAACAAAGGTGTTGTTTCAAAAGATATTGTTCTATATATACTTTCAAAAATTTCTGCCAGTGGTGCTACTGGTTATGCAGTAGAGTTTGCTGGCAGTGCTATCCGTTCATTAAGCATGGAAGCAAGAATGACCATTTGCAATATGAGTATTGAAATGGGTGGCCGCTGTGGATTGATAGCGCCTGATGAAACAACATTCACTTATATAAAAGGAAGAGAGTTTGCACCAAAAGGGGAGGAATGGGATAAAAAATTAGCTGAGTGGAAACAATTATTCAGTGATGCTGATGCAGCATTCGATACCGAGTATCATTTTGATGCGTCAGGCATTCAGCCGATGATAACGTATGGGACTAACCCGGGAATGGGCATTGGCGTTACAGAAAATATTCCAACTGTTGAAACCATCAATGATACAGACCGTTCTGGTTTAAGCAAATCGCTTGCTTATATGGGATTGCACCAGGGCGAAGCAATCAAAGGGCATAAAGTAGATTATGTTTTCATTGGCAGTTGCACCAATTCAAGAATTGAAGATTTAAGAATGGTGGCATCATTTGTAAAAGGTAAACATAAGGCTGATGATGTGGAAGTATGGATTGTTCCCGGAAGCAAGCAAGTAG
>CAYRRL010000525.1:0-2355 GCA_964426665.1 uncultured Ferruginibacter sp.
CTTGTATTTAAGGTTGAAATCAATGGAGGAATTTGTAATAGTTGGCATTGTATTTTTTTATTTAGGGTACAAATGTACATTGCATAGAATAATATTCTAAGTAAATATGTAAATTTGGTGGATAATCCTTTAAACGAACTTTTAAAAGAACAAAATCCTTTTTCAGTATGGCAAAAGCGGCTAAAACAGAACAATCAACTACCGGCACCATAGCACTTGACAGCAAGGACCTGAGCATACTGGCATTGCTGCAGCAAAATGCAAGGATGACGGTAAAAGAGATTGCTGATAAAATACACCTGAGTACCACGCCTGTGCATGAGCGCATCAAACGCATGGAAACAAATGGCGTGATAAAACAGTATGCTACTCTGGTTGACCCTGCTAAAGTGAAGAAAGGGCTGATTGCTATTTGCTATGTGAGTTTAAAAGAACATAATAAAACTGCCGGCACTAAATTCATTAAAGCCATTAATGCAATGACGGAAGTAATAGAGTGCTATAACATAAGCGGCGAATTTGATTTTATGCTGAAAGTGGTGAGTGAAGACATGAATGCTTACCATGATTTCCATGTAAACAAATTAAGCCAGGTGGAAAATATGGGGCATGTGCAGAGTGTGTTTGTAATTGGTGTGATAAAGCAAACGCACCAGTTGGTGTGGTAATCTATTCCCTCGTGGCCAAATAATTATAATCTTCCAGTATCTTTTCCAAAAAATCTATTGCATACATATCGCTCGATACCTTCAGCACATCCTGCACTTTAAAAGCCACACGGTTGCACATGTCGAAGTTGTTTGTTTTTTGTGCCTGTGTAATTACATTTTTAATAGTATTAATGTCCCGGTCGCTTAGTTTCATTACTTCCGGGAAACTAACTTTATAATCCTGCGTTACCTGCATAAAAATGGTATCGTGTACCGTGAGGCTGCTTTTTGTGTTTACCACCACCGTGCCGGCTACTATATCGCCAAGGCGCTGGCTTTTGCTGTTTACCACCATTATAATTACAGATGCGATGCCCCCCATAAACAGGAAGGCCAAACCCATAAAAGGGTTGCTCCAAAAAATAGTGAACAACACAAAGCCCCATTCGTAAAACCGCATGAACCAGCGCAGCAATGTCTGCCCCAGCGTGGGGCCACCGCCATCAAGGCTTACCACTTTTATATTTAATATTTTTTTGCCTATAGTTTGCCCGTTCATCAGCAGTTCGGCCAGCACTGTATAAAAAAGCATTGGAAAGAAAATGAGCAATACCCTCAGCCCAAAAGTGCTTTCGCTTGTGCCTATACTATCCCACACTATTTGCCTGATGCCAAAATAATAAATAACAATAAGGGCAAAATCAATAAGGTAAGCCAGCAGCCGCTTGTGGAACTCAGCTACTTCAAATTCAATATCAATATTAAAAGGCGTGGCAATGGATATAACAGCCATGGGTGTAAGTTAAATGATTTGGGCGATACTAATTTGCCCAGTTGTCATTAATAAGCCCAAACTCCTTTTTCATGCCTGCAAATGCTTTATGAAATGTGTAATACCTTTTTTTCAGGGCGGCATGGTTATCGGCACGGTACAGTTTTTTGTCAATTACAATGCCTTCACGTGTATTAGCGGCAAGCTTCATTTTTTGCAGGTGCATTTCATGTTTCAGCTCATCCATTTCTTTCCTGAAAGCCTCAAACTGCTGCCTGAATTTTACTGCTGATTTTTTTAATTCGCCGTCTTTTCTCAGGCTGGCAAATTCACTAATGTAATCTTCAAAAATGCGGAGGATGGTAACACAGGCGTTCATATCAGCTATCCATATACGGTAGCGCAGGTACAGGCCAGGTATTGAAGGTGTGTTGGGCATAACAATTGGTTTGCAACAGGAATTTGTTGGAAACATAAATCTACGCAACTGCCACGGCATTGCCATCTTATTTAACGAAAACGATGCCGGGGCGGATTATCTTTATTCAAAAACCTGTATGCCGCTGGCTAAAAAGCGTACCTCTTTCCTGGGCTCTTTTATAGCATCAATTTCTGGCTGGGGCTTTTTGGCGCCTTCAGCGTAATGCTTCAGTTCTTCTACAGAAATAGTTTTAATGCTCGCCTTGCCATCAAGCACCACAGTTTTGCCTTTAATGGCCATTGGCGCAAAAAAAGCATAGTCTTTCATTTTTACAAAGGCTTCAGTAGAATCATTCACCGCAAGGGTTATCCAGCAGCCTTTTTTAGGGCACACACCCGGCACTTTGGCAATTACTTTAGTATTGATGCTGCTGCTTTTTTCAATCCCGGCTGGTATTTGTGAAATGGCAACAGCGCCATCAGTAGTTTTAATATCGCCATATTTATCACCGG
>CAYRRL010000526.1:0-2354 GCA_964426665.1 uncultured Ferruginibacter sp.
CCCATGTAATGGTTTCCAAACATTTGCTTTGGCCCCCACACGCCATATTTTTCAAGTATCGTATGTTTTGGGTCAGCAATTAATGTAAATGGCAGGCTGAATTTGTTTTCAAATTTCTTGTGCGATTTTTCATCATCAGGGCTTACACCTAAAATTGTAATGCCTTCTTTTTTCAACAATGAAAAATTGTCACGTAAGTTGCATGCTTGTTCTGTGCAAGTAGGCGTGTCATCCTCTGGATAGAAATACAATGCCACTTTCTTCCCTTTAAAATCTGATAAAGAAATTTTGTTGCCGTTCTGGTCTTTGCCTGAAAAGGCCGGGGCTTTTTGCCCTTCGGCTAATGTTGTTGCCATTGTATTTTTCTGCCGCCCCTACGGGGCTTATTTTAATTTCATTTTTAAATTCTGCTAATATAATGCTCCTAAGGGGCTAATAGCCGTGAGCAATAAATAACTTCTCACTAATCACTTTTCACCTTTTCTTTACCTCGTAAACTTATAACTCTTTTCAATTTTATTCCCTGCACAATCTTCCACGCTTATTTTCAATTCATGCCCGCCGGCGCCGCAATGCTCATCAAATTTATATACAAATGTTTTCCCTTTGTCGTTGCTGAAACGCAGCCACCTGCCATCCAATTCTGCACGGAAATTCCTTAACTCGTCTGTTTCATCACGGATAACAAAAGCGATGCGGTTTAGTTTAGCCGCATTCATGCCATCACGGAAACCAATTGGCGTAATGGTTGGCGCTGTTTCATCTGCATACAATTCAATATTGCCAACAGCTTTAAAAGAAGATTTAAACCAGCCGCCGCCTTCGGGCTCTGCTTTTGCATAATCGTCTTTGCTGCCCCACCAGCGCTTCATCACCATTCTGCCGGGGTTGCCTGCGCTGCTGTTTTTAATATTTATTGGGTAGAAAGTATGCACTGGTATATCGCCGCCATGCAATTTATATGCAATACCGCCTGTATGAGTGGCATTTATTGGCGTTACGTTAAAATGTATTGAGTCGTACAGCTTGTTTTCATCAAAGTAAAAACAGAGGTTGTTGTTGTCGAAAATGTTTACATAACCAGGCTTAAAAAGGTTTGCTGATGGCGCAGCTGCAGAAGCGCCAGCGCCTGTTGATTTAACTGCAAACTCAACTACAGATTCGTTGCCTTCTGCATCTTTTACTTCAATTTTTATATTGTGTACTGCGCCATCGCTTATATCAATGGCGCCATCGCCACTTGCTTCTTTGTAAATACCATTGGTGTAACCCGGCAGCCTGCTCAGGTGCTGAACCCACGGGCCGCCGCTCGCTTTCAGCTTGTAATCAATATGTGCATTCATGTACCTTGTTTCATCATAGCTGATGCTGTCTATTTGAAATCCGGCAACCGGTTGCCCGTTATCATACAGCACAGCCTGGTAAATGCCATTTTGATTGGTGGAGCCTGTGTAACGGTCAATAGCAGTAATGCCAAAACTTGCTTTGCCGGTTGGCAAGGCAATTACCGCAGGCGATGTTGTGTAAATACCTTTTGCTTTTTTCAATGGGTACATGCGTGGGCTTTGCTCATAAGTGCTTTTGGCCCTGTCGTACACAGCAAGGCGCATTACAGATGGCGGGATATTGTCTGGTATAGGCATCCCAAACAATAATGGGTTCAGCACTTTGTCTGTTTCAGTGTCACGTATTTCAAAATGAAGGTGCGGCCCCTGCGAGCCGCCTGTGTTGCCGCTGTATGCTATAAAATCCCCTTTCTTTAAGGGAAACAAACCAGCCGGGATATTTTCTAAAAACAATTGCCAGCTTTCTGCCTTGTACTGTTGCTCTTTAATGTATTGCTCCAGCTCCGGGTAAAAATCATTTAAGTGGGCATATAAAGTAGTAAACCCGTTGGGATGGTTGATATAAATACAGCGGCCAAAGCCATAAGGCTCAATTTTTACTTTGGCCACATAGCCATCGGCAGCAGCAATTACAGGTATGTTTTCTTTCTGGTCTGTTTTTACATCAAGCCCCATGTGGTAATGGTTGGGCCGTAGCTCGCCAAAGTTGGCAGCAATGCCAACCTTTGCTTTTACCGGCCAGGCAAAATAGTTTTTAGGGTAGTTCTTTGGCTGGAAAATTTGCGCCTTTATTAAAAAGGGCGAAAACAGTACAACAAATAAAATAATAGTTCTTCCTTTTACCATAGCGATTGAAACAAAAATAAAGGTTGCCCCAAAAAATAATTGCTAATAATTACAACCAGTATGTTAATAACTGCAAATGCTTTTTTGCACCTGTGGTTTACATTTTATAAATTGTACCCTTATTGCCAAATGAAACATATCCTTATTGTAATTTTTTGCATC
>CAYRRL010000527.1:0-2333 GCA_964426665.1 uncultured Ferruginibacter sp.
ATGAAACAAAATCTGCTACGCAAAAAATGCTTGAAGATTCTGTTGGAAAAGTGAATGATGTAATTGAAAAGAATAAAACATCCATCGGAATTTTAAACGAATTGCTGGCAGTACTTAAAGCCAACAAAGAAATTAAAGGCACACAAACAGGGTTAAGCGTTACAGAACTGATGAAACTGATGGATTACTATAAAGGCAAATCAACTGAATTGCAAAATGAACTGGCGGCATTGGCACAAAAGCAAAAGAAACTTGCAGAGTTAAGTGATAAACTAAATGGGCAAATTGCTGAAGAACAAAAAAAGAACGCCAAAACATTTGGCAAACTGGTGCTTCAGCTTAACTGTGCCATTGCCGGCAAATATGATTTTAATATCTCTTATATCACTCCTAATGCTCACTGGTCTGCCTTTTATGATTTGCGTGCAGACAATGTGCTGTCGCCTTTAAAGCTTATTTACAGGGCAAAGATTTTTCAAACAACAGGCATAGACTGGAAACAGGTAAAGCTCAGCCTTTCTACATCAGTGCCATCACAAACCGGCAATGCTCCGGTATTTAATACATGGTTTTTGAGCTATATCAATCCTGTAAGGTATTATGAAAAGCAGATGGCTGCACAAAACCAAATTCAATCCTTACAAAGGGATAGCAATGGGCCTGATGGATATTTAGCGGGGGCAGTTTCAGGAATTAGAATAAGAGGGGCTGCTTCATTAAATTCAAATAACCAGCCACTTTATATTGTAAATGGTGTTGAAATGCCAGCCGGAGAATATGTTAAGTTAGACCCAAACACAATAAAAGACATGAACGTTATAAAAGAAGATGCCGTCTCAATCTATGGTTCACGGGCTGCAAACGGAGCAATTATTGTCACACTAAAAGACGGGTTTGATGATTATGTTTCTGTAGCAGACAAAGAACTAAATGTAACATTTGATATTGACCTGTCCTATGATGTGCCTACAAATGGGAAAGCCCAAACTGCAGTGCTTAAAGAATACGAAGTGCCAGCTTCTTATAAATTTTATTCAGCGCCTAAATTAGACAAAGATGTGTTCTTCCTTGCTGAAATAGCAGATTGGGAAAAACTGAACCTGCTGCCCGGCGAGGCAAATATAATTTTTGAAAACACCTATATCGGTAAATCGTTCATTGACCCTTCATCTACGCAGGACACTCTTAACCTTACAATGGGCAGGGACAAAAGGGTAGTGGTGAAAAAAGAAAAGCTGATGGATTACAGCAGCGTAAAATTCCTTGGAAGCAATAAGAAACAAACTTTTGCTTATGAAATAACTGTGAAGAATAATAAGAAAGATGCGATTGATATTTTACTAAAAGACCAATACCCCATTTCTCAAAACAAAGAAGTGGAAGTGGAACTGCTCGAAAAAAGCGATGCACTGGACAACGCAGATATTGGTGTGCTTACATGGAAATTAAAGCTGGCACCAGGCGAAACAAAAAAAATGAAGATTAGTTACAGTGTGAAATACCCCAAATACAAAACATTGAATCTTAATTGACTTAAAAAAAACAGCAAGGCCGCCTCAAAAGTAAGAGACGGCCTTGTTTTATAACTGCTTTGGATTGTTATTTCAAATTCATTTCGGCAATTATCCTGTCAATTTTGCCATTCAATTCTTTTTCTGCTGCTTCAAGCGCCCCGGCATTTTCAAGCTTTGTATTTACACTGAAATAGAATTTTATTTTTGGCTCAGTGCCGCTGGGCCTTGCAGAAATAGATGTGCCGTCTGCCAACAAAAATTGCAACACATTGCTTTTAGGCAAATCAATCTTCCATTCTTCGCCAGTGCTTAAATTTTTGCCTTTCTGCAATTCATAATCCAGCAATTGCTCCACTGGTTTTCCATCAATTGTTTTTGGCGGGTTGGCACGGTAGCCTTCCATCATCGCTGCAATTTCTTTTGCACCGTTCATTCCTTTCTTTACTACATTCACTAAAGCTTCTTTATAAAAACCATATTGCAGGTACAGCTCTGTTAGTTTATCATACAGGCTGCGGCCTTTGCTTTTTTCATACGCTGCCATTTCGCAGCATAAGGCCACAGCGCTCACGCCGTCTTTGTCCCTTATCTTATCGCCAATCATCAGCCCAAAACTTTCTTCGCCGCCAATGATATAATTTTCTTTGCCTTCCAGTTGCCTTATCTTTTCCGCAATCCATTTAAAACCTGTGAGCACATTATAACAGGCAACGTTATTGGCTTTGGCGATGGCGTCAATCATGTTGGTAGTTACAATAGTTTTCACCACCATATCATTTGGCTGTGCAATGCCTTTGGCTTTCCTTGCTTCAATCATAT
>CAYRRL010000528.1:0-2329 GCA_964426665.1 uncultured Ferruginibacter sp.
CATAAGCTTCAGTTTTATCAATAATTATGGGAGGCAATCGTAAAAAACCAAGATATTTCAAATATAAGGAATGAAAGTTGAAAAACAATCATTGCTGTTAAATAGCTGGCTGCGGCACATTTTTATTCTTTTCCCAAATCAAATGATTGGCAACAGCCCTTATTTGTGTAAAGCTATAAGCATTATTCAGCATGGTTCTTATTTCGCTATGCTGTTTGTCTGGGTTGGCGGTTAAATATTCAGCAATCAGTTTTACAGTGGTGCCATCTGCAAAAGCATCCACTTTTATTTCGCCGGTTTTTACATAGTTGGCGAGGTGCCCTTCGATAGTGCTGTCAGCAAGTTTTCTTTCCCTGGCAATATCATTTACTGATTTCCCTTCTTTGTGCAACTGCAGGCTTACTAAAGCAGAAGGTATTTTTTCGGTTTTAGGTTCAGGCGGTTCTTTGCGTTGGCGTTTTGGCGAAGATGCTTTTAATTCAATATTTGTTTCTAAATGGTGTTTGTCGCAATAAGCATGAACCATCGCCAGTATTTCATCTCCATATTTGTCGGCCTTTGCTTTTCCAAAACCGCTTAATTGTTGCAGGTGTTGTTCAGTTAAAGGAAGATAGGTGCTTATTTCTTTCAAGCTGTTGTTATTGGCTACAAAATAAATCGGCAAATCCTGCTCATTACAAATTTTATCACGCCAGTTTTTCAGGCTAAAAAACAAATCTGCGTTAGGAATATCTGAAGAAGCAGTTTGTTTTTTGTTGGCAGCATAACTGCTAATGTGCATCCGGGGTATGCCGAGATTGAGTTTATGTTTCAAATAGCCAGCAACAGTAAACGGCTCTTTGCAGTATTGTATAAAGTAAATTGCTTTTACAAAAGCCGCCAGGGCTTCCAGCAAATTTTCATCAACAGAAGTGGCTGTTTCTTTATGCTCAGTAATAAGCGGATGCTGTTGCAACTGCCCTTTTAATTTTTCAAGTAATGGTAAAAAATACCCGGCAGCAGCTTGTATCCTTTGTTGCAATGCAGGGTTATTTTCAATTGCAGGAATGCCCCTCATCATCTGCTGGCTCTTTCCAATAAAGTTTTCAGCCGTGGCTTTCAATGCAGTAATCTCCGCTAAAAATTGCACTGCCCATTCTGGAGCATCCGCATTTAATTTTTCGCTGTTTTTATCAACGGCATATTTTAAAAAGCGTAGTGATGTTTCTATTTCTTCCAATAAAAAAATCTCGCTTAATAATTGCAAAGTAAATACCTGTCTTGCACCTTCAAATCTTTCTGCCAATGAACCTTTGGGCACTAAGGAAGAGTGTGCAGCCACCACCTGTTGGTTGCTGTGAATGGCGGATGGCGGGATTTTTGACAAAAGCACAATACCCCCTAACGAAGTACAACGGCTTAATGCCACATACACCTGCCCGCTGCTAAAAGATGATGCTGCGTCAATCAGTACATTGTCAAATGTCAAGCCCTGGCTTTTGTGAATGGTAATTGCCCACGCCAATCGTAGTGGATATTGAAAAAATCTTCCCTGCACATGCTGCTCTAATTTTTCATCAGTTTTGTTAAGGGTGTATTTTACATTGTCCCAGGTTTCCTGAGCTACTACAATGTCTTCGCCATCACAATTAACGATGATCGTTTCTTTATTCAATTTCGAAACAATGCCAATCTTTCCATTGAAATATTTTTTTTCGGCCACATCGTTTTTAATAAACATTACCTGTGTACCTTCTTTCAATACCAATTCCACTTCTGCCGGATAAACATTTTCAGGGAAGTCGCCTTCTATTTTTGCTTTGTATGTAAATGTCAGGGCATTTAGTTTCTGTAGCCTTGCCTGGTTAATATTATCTGCCTGTGCATTGTGAGACGTAAGCGTAATAAATTTCTGTTCCGCTGTTGGGTGAAAGTCTGGCATAAAGCGATTGTTGAGTTGTTCGTAATCATCTTTGTCCATGTAATTGTTGCGGACTTTATTCAGCAACTCAACAAAACTTTGTTCTTTCTGCCGGTAAATTTTTGTTAGTTCAATCAGCAATGGCGTTTGTTCCTTCACTGCTTTGCTGTCAAAGAAAAAGGGAGAGCTATAATAGTTGCCCAGTAAATTATCCCACTCATCTCTTTTGGCTACCGGCGGCAATTGAAACAAATCGCCGATGAATAAAATTTGCACACCACCAAATGGGGCGGCGTGGTTTCTTCTTACGCTTCTTAAAATAGCATCAATTGCATCCAGTACATCGCAGCGAACCATGCTTATTTCATCAATCACCAGCAGTTCCATTTTGCGCAGTAGTTGTATTCGTTGTTTTTGGTAGCGGATATT
>CAYRRL010000529.1:0-2325 GCA_964426665.1 uncultured Ferruginibacter sp.
GAGATAGAAATCTCTGCCCGTTTTAAATCCAATATCCTATGAAAAACCACTTATAAAACGCAGCAGCCAAAGTATTATTGCGTAGTAATTGTACTTTTTTGAAAAAAAATATTTTTTTTGGCAAAACCGTTGCTTTTCAGCATGTTAAAACTAAAAAGGCCGCTTTTGCTGTGGTTGAAAATTGCAAAAGCGGCCCGGATAGCAATGGGAAAAATACTAATCCAGCCCAAAAAGCCCTTTATTGAGCAGTTGAAGCGTCTGCACTTTGTATTGTTTTGGGATGAGTACAGACACATTGTGCCTGCTGCCGCCATAACTCACCATCCTTACAGGTATAGTGGCCAGGGAGGCGAATACTTTTTGCATTATGTTTTCTGTTTCGCTTATCTCGTTGCCCACAATGCTTACAATGCTTTGGTCATTGTCAACTTCCACAGTGCCAAAAGGCTCAAGCTCTTTAACGATGTCTTTTAAATTAGCATCATTGTCAATAGTAAGCGATACTGCTACTTCTGAAGTTGTAATCATATCTATGGAGGTGCGGTATTTTTCAAACACTTCAAATATTTTTCTCAAAAAACCATAGGCCAGTAACATGCGGCTGCTTTTTATTTTAATAGCAGTGATACCATCTTTTGCTGCTACAGCTTTTACGCCGGTGCTCCCTGCTTCTTCTTTTATCACGGTGCCTTTAGCTGTTGGCTGCATTGTGTTCAGCAATTTTACCGGCACTTTATACATCTGTGCAGGCCATATGCTGGCAGGGTGCAAAATCTTGGCGCCGAAATAGGCCAGCTCTGCTGCTTCGTCAAAACTTAATTGCTCAATTGCTACAGTTTTCTTTACCAGCCTTGGGTCGTTGTTGTGCATGCCGTCAATGTCTGTCCATATTTCACACACAGATGCGCTGATGGCCGCTGCAATCAATGAAGCAGAGTAATCGCTGCCGCCTCTTTTTAAATTGTCCACTTCGCCCCTGGCATTGCGGCTTATGTAGCCTTGTGTGATGAATATTTTTTTATCGGGGTTTTTTTGCAACAGTTGCGCCAGCTTTACTTTGATGCTGCCTATTTGCGGCTCGTCATAATAATCAATTGTCATAAAGTCAAGCGCCGGTATCAGCAAATGATCAATTCCTTTTTCTTCCAAGTAAACACAAAATAACTTGGTGCTTAACAATTCCCCCTGTGCAAGTATGTCTTTGTTCAGCGCTTCGCTGAAAGATATTTTTAAAATGATGCTGAGGAATTCAAAATGTTCCTGCACAATGGCCAATGCTTTTTCTAAAGCAGCAGGTGCTGTTACAAGTTTGCTGCAAAAGTCTTTATAGTGCGCTTCTAGTTTTTCTATTTGCTGTTTAGCAGTATTGCGGTCGCCCTGCGATAATGAGTTGCTTATTTCAACCAATGCATTAGTAGTACCGCTTAATGCGCTTAATACAACAATCTTGCTTTCACCATCAGCAGTTATCAATTTTGCCACATCATGCATCCTTTCCGGCTTGCCCACACTGGTGCCGCCAAACTTCATTACTTTCATTGGAGAAATATTTTTTGAGGTGCAAAAGTATTGGTTGGCGAATGGTTTTCCAAAATGAATATCCTGCCAATACAGTAGACTAAAGCTTTTGCAGGGGCGGCATGCCAAATTGCGCTGCCAGTTGGTTGAGGCCGTTCTCCACAGGCTGCAGCAACTCAATCCCATTTTGCCTTCTTTCTTTTTCTATTTCCCTCTCAGGCCCGCCGGGAATGATTACCCTTTCACGCCCCTCGGCAACAGCAGCGCTTTTAAATCGCAGTATCCATGCATCCATGTGCTGCTTAAATTCATCTGCCGGGCGGAAAGCATCAATGCGCATAGCGCCAAAGAAATGGCCAATGCCTTCGCCGGGCATATTTACAGGCATGGGCAAATACGCCGGGAATGGAGGTACCCATGGGCCATAATTAGCGCCGCTGAGTATAGCAGAAAAAATATCTACTATTGAGCCAAGCATATAGCCTTTATGGCTGCCATGTTCATAATCGCCGCCGAGCGGCAACATGGCACCGCCTTTTTTTAATTCGTTTGCATCGGTTGATGGCTGGCCATCTTTGTCCTGTACCCAGCCATGCGGCGCATCTTTGTTTTTTCTTTGCAGCACTTCCAGTTTCCCATTGGCAGCAGTTGTTGTGGCAAAATCTGCAACAAAAGGTTGTTCTTTCCCTGCTGGTATTGCAACACATATCGGGTTGGTGCCTAGTAACCTTTCTTTTGAAAAAGTGGGTGCTACTGTTGCTGATGCGTTCGTCATTGCAATGCCAATCATATCATGCTGCAAAGCCA
>CAYRRL010000530.1:0-2324 GCA_964426665.1 uncultured Ferruginibacter sp.
AATCACACAGTGCAAAAGTGAGGTAGCCTTTGCCACAGCCCATATCTGTTACATGAATGTTTTTGCTAAAGTCAATATCTTTTATAATGCCGTCGATAATTTCTACATACCGGTTTATCTGTTTGTATTTGTCCTGCATATCTTTTTTTACATGGCCATCGGCAGATGCGATGCCGAGTTGATGCAGGTAGGTATTGTTAGTTGCTTGAATAATGCGTTGTTTCTGTTTGTCGTGCTGCTGTGGTGCAGCGCTTATATGCGAAGCTGTTTTAGTAACGAGTTTCATTTTGTCATTTTGCTGCAGCAGTTGGTAATCGTTTGTTGTTGTAAAAAGGTCGGCATTGTAAAATTCTTCCTTTAATAATGTTTCAATTATTGCCACCGATTCCGGCAAATCAAAATTTTTGACAATGTCGTTTGTATTGTGGCGGTAAGTAAAGGAAAGTTTGCTGCCTGATTTTAAAACAACTGGTTTGGCAAATACATTTTTTAAATCGCTTTGTTTGTTGCGTTTGCCGCCAAGCGTAATTTTTACCAGCTCCTTTTTTTTAAAAGCCTGTGCTGCCAGGTTCAGCAAATCTTGTATAGTAGCTGCCATAAATAAAATGGGGTTGTGCCGGGCAAATGTAGTTTATTCCGGGCGGTCAATGCCATTGGGCTGCATCGATAAAACAATTTTGCGCCTTACTCACTAAAACAGAAAAATAATCGTTATTGTACTTTATGTGTACTTAATACCGGCTTAGTTGAAAACCTTTTACCACTTTTTCTGTACTACCCTGTTTGCCATTACCGGTAGTTTTTTGGTATTAACCGCAAAGGCGGGCGACAGCACTATTGCTTTGAACAAAGGCATGGCCGACCTGCGGAATATCCACTTTACAACCAAGTCGTATAGCTTTAAAGGCAATTGCGCATTTGCATGGAACCGTTTGCTCGGCCCCGGTGAAACCGCAGCTTTCAGCACTTTTACAGAATTCCCACAAACATGGAACAATACAACGGTTGGCGGCAAGCCATTGCCCGGCCAGGGCTGTGCCACCTACGGCATCACTTTGCTGCTGCCGGAAAATAGCGGGCCGCTTGCACTTACGCTGCCTGTTGTTTATTCATCGTATAAGCTTTTTGTAAATGGCAAACTGGCTGCACAAAATGGTGAGCCCGGCACCAGCAAAGAAATTTATAAACCACAATGGGTGCCAGTAACTGTTAGTTTGCCCGCAGGCATTGAAAAAGCTGAGCTGTTATTGCAGGTGGCTAATTTTTCACACTGCAAAGGCGGGGCTAATGTGAGCATGGAGATTGGCGAAGCCACTAAAATGTTTATTGATAAGGAGCGTGCCATCGGCGGCGATTTTTTATTAGCCGGCTGCCTGTTTATGGGCGGGCTTTTCTTTTTTGGGCTTTTCTTTTTTGGCACAAAAGATAAAGCCACTTTGTTCTTTTCGTTTTTTTGCATGCTGTACAGCTACCGCATGGTAGCCAGCACGCCATTCTATGCATTGCATTCTGTTTTGCCGAATATCCCATGGGGGCTTGCGATAAGGCTTGAATATATTTCCCTCTTTGGCGGCGTGTTTTTTTTCTTTCAATATATCCGGCACCTGTACCCGGAAGATGTGCACCAGAAATTAGTAAAAGCATTGTCGCTTACAGCGCTTGGTTATGGCACTGTATCGTTGCTTACACCGGTTGATTTTTTTACGCAACTGCTGCATAGCTTTTTATTCGTGGTATTCTTTTGCATTGGGTATTTGGTTTTTGTTTTTACAAAGGCTTATACAAGGCGGCGTGTGGCGGCAGGCTACGCACTTACAAGCGTAGGCGTTTTAATGCTTATTCAACTGGTAGGGGAGCTTCAGTATTTTGGCATAGTAGTGCCATCAAGGCTGCTGCTTTTTGCAGGGCATATTTTATTTTTCTTTTTGCAGTCGCTTATCCTCTCTTTCCGTTTTGCTTATACCATGGAGCAGGCAAGGCTGCAGGCTGAGCAGGGGCTTCATGCAAAAAGCGAATTTCTTAGTACGATGAGCCATGAGATAAGGACACCGTTGAACTCTGTTATTGGCATGAGCAATTTGATGCTGAAGAACAACCCAAGGCCCGACCAGAAAGAGCAACTGGATGTGCTGCAGTTTTCTGCAAAAAATTTATTGAGTATCGTAAATGATATTCTTGACTATAACAAAATAGAAGCAGGCAAAGTAGCTTTTGAACAAATTGAAATGAACCTGCCGGGGATAATAAAAAATATTGCCGCAGGCGCTGCAAATCTTGCAGATGAAAAAGGCATAACAGTAAAAGCGAATGTTGACAGCAGCATA
>CAYRRL010000531.1:0-2322 GCA_964426665.1 uncultured Ferruginibacter sp.
AATTATTTTGCTCCAGTGTAATATCCGTGCAGCTTGCCTGTATTTTAAATGCCCATCCATTATTTTTAAAAACGTTCTTCTGCATTATAATCCGGTTGGCGCCTTCGGCATATATGGCAGATGTATTTTTTTCAAAATGGTTATTCTCAATATAGCTGTCGTTTATTTCCTTCAGCAAAATTCCGTACGATGCATCGCCCCAGTTTTCTTTAAAATAATTATTGAACATCATTACCCCATTTGAAAACATCACGGCCACGCCGGCGCCATTATTCTCAAATGTGTTGGTAATGTAAGCATCATCATTGCTGAACATAAAGTGCAAGCCATAGCGCAGGTTTTTAAAAGACCGGTTGCGCCAGATAACAGAGTTGGTTACAAATTCAAAGTATATCCCATCCCGGTGGCCGCTTACCGTGTTGGCAATAATTTGCATACTGTCGCTTTTCCAGCAGTGTATGCCGTTACCGCTTTGCTGTTCATTTTTTGCATTGGCTGTAAGTACATTGCCCTTGATCAAACAGTGAATGCCATATTGAGAATAAATGCCAAAGAATGAACCGTTAATAATATTGTTGACAATAACAGCATTCCTGCTGTTGTAAATTTTTATTGCCGCAAAATCAATAATGCTCGACACGCCGGTATGCTGCAGCAAAAAACCATCTACCACCACATCGTTTGCCTTGATGGAAATATTCTCATACTTATTTTCACCATCCAGCACAGGGTAGTTGATACCTTTTAAAACAATTGATTTATTAATGACAAGGTTTTTTTCAAAATAATTGCCGCTGCCTACCAAAATGGTATCGCCATTATTTGCTGCCGCTATTGATTCAGTAATGGTTTTATAAGCTTCGCCTTTGCCAACTTTTACAACGCCGGCAAACGAGCAAAAACTGCAGCAGGTTAATATTATAGTAAGCCATTTCATTTCGACACTTGCTGCCAGGTAGTTTCTACAGCGTTGAATTGCTGCGCTAATTGTTTTAAACTGTCCCTGCTTTTAGCTGCAATCAAATTGCCATTCATTGGCCCACGTATTTCGCCACTCTGCAACAAAAAACTTTCGGCTGCATTGATGAGAGGATGATTGCCTGTAAAATCAGACAGGTAAATGTCTTTTATTGCTGATGCTTCTACCATCTTTGCCTTAGTAAAAGAAAGAAGGCAGTGCACATCATCAAACTTGTACACTTTGCCTTTTTTTGTTACTATTTCTGCTGCATATCTTACATCGCTGATACCCATTTTGCAGAAATAGCAATTATCAACCCCAGCAACTATGGCTTCAGGGCCTGCATGGCAACTGCTTAATGAAAAAGCTATTGCCAAAATAATTGCCGGGTTTGTTACCGAATACCGTTTTACGGCAACTTTATTTCTTTTCCATTCTATCAATACACAAGCAAGCAACAAAACACCTGCTCCAATAAATATCCATCCACCAATATCGGGTATTGAATATGCACCAAAATTTAATAACTGCTTAAAGCCAATCAGCGGCGGCTGGTAAGCCATACCCGGAACAATAATCGCAGCGTTAGGGTCAAGGTTGTGGCCATAATTGTATTCCCATTTCCAGAAATCATACATGGCTATCACACCAAACAATACAAACAAAACAAATAAAATATTCAAAAGCCAGCGCCTGTTAAAAAAAGAAGTTGCCACAAACAGCGCTGCAAAAAAAATAATAAGATAGGGCAGGATAGCGAACTCAATAAAATCTTCGTTGTGCAATGTTTTCATGCCGATGTAATGGTTGAGCCCATTGATAATATCAACGTTCCCTCTCAGCCCATTGGCATATATTTTCAAGTTTAAACCTTCAGGGTACTGTGGCGCATCAAGGTCAATGCGCCATATGGGGGTATAAAGCACTGCAACAAGCCCCGTTGCTGCTGCCAGCAGGAATAACTTTGTTGCAGCGCCCAGATTGTTTTTCATTGTATAAAATTTATACAGCTTTCAGTAATTGAATTGCAAAGCGGTTATTTTTTTGCCGGTGGCAAAAGCACGCCATCAATTACATGGATTATTCCATTGCTTGCGGGGACAGATGCAACAATAACAGCGCTGCCATTCAGCATCACTTTACCGTCTTTTACGCTTACTGTAACATTGTCGCCATTCACCATGCCCAGTGTTTGGCCATCCATAAGGTTTTCAGCCTTGATGGCAGATACTGTTACATGGTATTGCAAAATATTTTGCAGGTCAGCTTTTTTATCATCTTTCATTAACCCATCAACGGTACCTGCAGGGAGTTTATTGAATGCATCGTTTGTTGGCGCAAATACAGTAAAAGGGCCTGCA
>CAYRRL010000532.1:0-2320 GCA_964426665.1 uncultured Ferruginibacter sp.
CTCTATTCTCGGGCATATTACGGGAAGGCTTTTGTTAAGCCGCAAGGGCTACCCTGTTGACCATAAAAAAATTGTGGATGCCTGTGCTGCTAACAATGTAGTAATTGAGTTAAACGCCCACCCAAGCCGCCTGGATATTGACTGGCGGCATATTGATTATGCCCTGGAAAAAAATGTATTGATTTCCATAGACCCCGATGCCCACTTTATTGAAGGCTTTGATGATATTAAGTATGGCGTGCTGGTGGCACAAAAAGCTATGGTGCAGAAAGAAAACAATTTGAGCAGTTTTTCACTGGCAGATTTTGAAAAATTTTTAGAAACCCAAAGGGCGAAAAGAAAATTATAATACCGGCGATTTTGCTGATGCTGCAATTTGCCCTTCAATTTTTTTGTTCCATTCTTCCTGCTTGCCTTTATTGATACCATTATTGGTTTCTTCGTCGTATTGATGCTGCATCGCTTCCATGCTTTGCACTGTTTCGTTGTAAATATCTTTCAACTGCTGCATGTAATTATCATTATCGAATTTTGCTTGCTTTACTTTTTTGATAAACTGCAATGTACTGAGGTAGCTGATATCAAAATGGTGCTGCTCATGTGCCAGTATATAAGCATTCTTCCCTCTTTCCTTCATCCACGATTCCTCTTTATTGAAACTGCAATAAACGGCAATAGATAAAACTGCATTGCCATTTTTGTTGCGGTACCCGGCCTTAAACATAAAGCCAGATGATGTAATAGCAACAGCGCCGCTGTTTTCTTCTGGCGCTCCCTGAAAATCTTTTATTGAAAGTTTTTGAGAAGGGTTGTAAATTATTGCAGTGGCCGCATCCGGAATATCCGTCAGCCACGAGATACTGGTTTTAATATTCTGTGCAGAAGATGGGCTGGCAAAGGCGGCAGAAAGAATTAAAAAGAAAGTGTTCTTGATATTCATTTGATAAAGCAACAAAAAAATACAGTAGCAGTAAAACGGGCAAGAGTGGTTTAAAAATAAATTAACAACAATCTACGATTCGATATAATTCAAATCTTTGCCAAAAGTTTCTTCCGTAAAATAAGCAGCAACAATGCTGATGCACATTACAACAATACCTGTTACCCAGCCTGCTGTTACATAGCTTAAAGAAAGCGATTGAAGCCAGTTGAACAATAATAAAGTAAGCGGCAGCGAGCCCCTCACCATATTAGGCACAGTGGTGGCTGCCGTTGCCCTTAGATTAGTGCCGAATTGCTCTGCAGCCATAGTAACAAAGATTGCCCAAAAGCCTGTGCCAAAGCCCAGGGCAGCGCATATTACATACATGCCGGCAGCAGTGCCATTGTACTGGTTAAAGAAAAATGCAATAGCTATAATGGTAAACACATAAAACAGGTACAATGCTTTTTTACGGCTCCGGAGCCAATGGCTAACAAAACCAATCAACAAATCTGCAACGGAAATAGCAGCATATGCAAACATGGTTGATTTCTTAGGCAATACCGGGTCAGCTATGCCAAACTCCTTCCCAAAGTTGTTGCTGAATGCAATCAGTACGCCTATTACATACCAGGTGGGAAGCCCGATCAAAATTGCAAGGATGTATTTCCTAAACCTTTTTTTATCATTAAAAAACATAAAGAAGTTGCCCCTTGCCACATTTTGTTTTTTCACGTCGTGGTACATGCCGCTTTCAAATACAGAGATGCGTAGCAGCAACAAACAAAAGCCCAGCCCGCCTCCAATGAAGTAGCATGTGCGCCAGTGGAAATTTTCCGAAATAAAAAATGCCACCACAGCGCCGGTTAGCCCAATACCAGCCACAAGCGATGTGCTTAAGCCGCGTTTTTCTTTATTTACTAATTCGGTTACCAATGTAATGCCGGCACCCAATTCGCCTGCCAAACCCACGCCTGCAACAAACCTTACCAAAGCATACTGATTGGTTGTTTGCACAAAGCCATTGATGATATTGGCAACAGAATACAAAATGATAGACCCAAACAAAACACTCAGCCTCCCTTTTTTATCGCCCATAATGCCCCAGATGATGCCGCCAACCAATAACCCAAACATCTGGATACTGATAATAAACTCGCCATTAGATTTTATCAGCGCATCGTTTTTGCCAATTAAATCTGTTAAGCTGTCAACACGTACAATATTAAAGAGGAGCAAATCGTAAATATCAACAAAGTAGCCAAGGGCAGCAACCAGCACAGTGATATTGAAAATAGAAGCAGTTTGTTTATTCATACAAGCAGTAAGCCGTTTACGCTTTCTTATTTTTGCAAAAAAATAATTTAATAATAACAGGCGCTGTGGTAACAAATACAA
>CAYRRL010000533.1:0-2315 GCA_964426665.1 uncultured Ferruginibacter sp.
CCATATTCATAAAACTCTTCAAAACCTTCTACTGTGCCTTCTGCACCGCTTTTTAAATGATGGTCCATTACATTGTGGCCCAGTTCGCCGCTGCTGCTGCCAAGCCCGTCAGGCCATACATCGGTGGCGCTGTTCATCAATACCCATGTACTATTAAAAGCAGATGCATTTACAAAAATTACTTTTGCGTTGTACGTGTATGTTTTGTTTGTGTTGGCATCCACTACTTCTACCCCAGTTGCCCTTTTTTTGTCTTTGTCGTAAATAAGTTTGGTAACAATCTTATCTGTTTCCAAAGTGAGCAAGCCCGTTTTTCTTGCAACAGGCAATGTAGCGCTCTGTGTGCTGAAGTAAGCCCCGAAAGGGCAGCCCCGCCAGCAACGGTCACGGTACTGGCAGTTCACACGGTCTTGTTCCGGTTTTGGCTGCGTAATGTTGGCGCTGCGGCCAATAAACATGTGGCGTTTGCCTTTGTAATGCTCTTTTAATTTTGGCGCCAGCGCTTTTTCCACCACATTCATTTCCATTGGCGGCAAAAATTCCCCGTCAGGCAATATGTCAAGCCCTTCTTTGCTGCCTTGTATGCCGGCAAATTTTTCTACATAACTATACCATGGCGCTAAATCTTCATAACGGATTGGCCAGTCAACAGCAATGCCTTCTTTTGCGTTGGCTTCAAAATCCCATTTGCTCCATCGGTAGCTTTGCCTTCCCCACATAAGCGAACGGCCACCGAGATGATAACCACGGTACCAGTCAAAACGTTTTACCTCAGTATATGGGGCGTCTTTTTCATTCGTCCACATACCAAAAGTTTGTTCGTTCAAAGGATAATCCCTTTTCAATACCGGGTAATCCAGTTTCATTTGCTGCGTGGCCCTGTCACGGTGAGGGAATTCCCAAATGTCTTTGGAAGCATTTACATAGTCTTTCTTGTGCTCAATGTGGTTTCCTCTTTCAAGCATCAGGGTTTTTAGGCCCTTTTGCGTAAGTTCTTTAGCGGCCCATCCGCCACTGATACCGGAGCCAATTACGATGGCGTCATAAACATTGTTTTCAGGCATGGTAATAATTATGATTTAGTTAATGATGATTTTATATTGATTTTTTATCGCTGATTTTTTTGCTTGGTATGATTATTATGATTTTTTCTTCCTTATCATATCAATTATCAAATCATACCAATACGTATTAAATATCGCACCGCATTACTGCATCTTTCAGCGCCGCCAATTTATCTTCGTTTGTTTTCCCTGTCGGTATAAATTCTTGTGCTACATAACCTTTGTACCCTGTTTCAACAATTGCCTGCATTATAGCCGGGTAATACAATTCTTGTGTTTCATTTATCTCATGCCTCCCCGGCACGCCTGCCGTATGGTAATGCCCAAAATACTGATGGTTGTCATTTATGGTATGTATCACATCGCCCTCGCTTACCTGCATATGGTAAATATCATACAGCAACTTAAAATTTTCTGACCCAAGCCTTTTGCACAATTCAATGCCCCAGGCGCTTTTGTCGGCCATATAATCCGGGTGGTTTATTTTGCTGTTGAACAATTCCATTTGGATGATGATGCCATTCTTTTCTGCAAGCGGCATTATTTTTTGCAATCCGGCCACACAGTTTTTCAAACCAGTTTCATCGTCCATTCCATTGCGGTTGCCGCTAAAGCAAATCAAATTTTTATAACCTGCCTTTACCATCATGGGGATTACTTCGAGATAATCCTTTACTAATTGCTCATGGAATTCTGTATGGTTAAAACCTTCAGTTAAACTTACTTTTCCTGCTGTGTAACACATGCTGCTATAAATACCGTGTGCCTGAGCAACAGGCCATTCTTTTGGCGCTAATAAGTCAATGGCATTAAAACCAATTTGTTTTACTGCTTTGCATAATTCCTCCAGTGGCATAAAATTGTATGTCCACCAGCAAACTGAATGGTTGATGTTGCCTTTCAGCTTAAAATAATTTGCCGGAATATTTGTATTGCATGCGCCCAATTTATTGCCTGCCGCTATAGAAGCAGCAGTTACTGCCAAAGATTTTATGAGGCTTCGCCTTTGCATTAGTGGCTTGCGGTTAGTTTTGTTTTTTCATTCCTGAAGAATACCATAAACAGCAGGGACACCCCGGCAGCAAACAGGCATGGGAATATCCAGATAGCTTGCCAGTTATGTTGCACATCGCTGATTTTGTATTTATCTACATACACACCTGCCAAATAAAACCCAATATACATCCCAACACCATAAGTTGCCAGTGTAATGAGGCCTTGTGCTGCGGAACGCACTCTCTCCCCTGCTTT
>CAYRRL010000534.1:0-2311 GCA_964426665.1 uncultured Ferruginibacter sp.
GGGTGAAGGAAACAAACTAGCTTATTATCAGCCCCATCCTTTGGTTTTTCATTCAGTAAAATGAAGCCTTCGCCTTTCAACCGCTCCATTTCGGCATAAATATCTTCCACATCAAAGGCAATGTGGTGTATGCCTTCCCCCTTTTTTTCAATGAATTTTGCAATCACGCCATCAGGCTCGCTGCTTTCCAGCAGTTCAATTTTGGTTTCGCCCTGGCGGAAAAAAGCAGTATTTACTTTTTCGCTTTCAACAATTTCGGTTTTATAGCATGGGGTATTCAGCAGCTTTTCATATAGCGGAACCGTTGCCGAAAGCTCTTTTACCGCAATGCCGATATGTTCAACTTTTACCATAGTTTTTACAATGCCGCACAAAAGGCTTTACGAAATCCGCAAAATGACAATTTGGGGCGCTTATGAAGGCTAAAATAGAACCTTTTGCAGTAATTTCGTGTTTGATAAAAAAACGAAAGAGAATATGTTGAAACTACCGGTTTATTTGGATAACAATGCCACCACGCCCATGGACCCAAGGGTGCTGGAAGCAATGACGCCGTACTTTTTAGAGCATTTTGGAAACGCAGCAAGCCGCAACCACCCTTTTGGCTGGGAAGCGGAAGAGGCAGTTGACTATGCCCGTGAGCAAGTGGCAAAACTGATTGGCGCCGACCCGAAAGAAATCATTTTTACCAGTGGCGCTACTGAAGGCGACAACCTTGCTATTAAAGGCGTGTACGATATGTATGCAAGCAAAGGCAACCATATTATCACAGCTACAACTGAGCACAAAGCGGTGCTGGATACCTGCAAGCATATTGAAAAGACAGGCGGCGAAGTAACTTACCTGCCAGTAAATGCCGAAGGCCTGATTGATTTGAAAGAACTGGAAGCAGCTATTAAACCAAATACTATTTTAATTGCTATCATGTATGCCAATAATGAAATTGGCACTATACAACCAATCAAAGAAATAAGCGCCATTGCAAAAAAACATGGCGTACTGTTCTTTACAGATGGCACACAGGCTGTAGGCAAAATACCTGTGGATGTGATTAAAGATGGCATTGACCTGATGGCTTTTACGGCACATAAAATGTACGGGCCTAAAGGCGTGGGCGCCTTGTATGTGCGCCGCAAAAACCCACGTGTAAAAGTAACAGCGCAGATGGATGGCGGCGGCCATGAGCGTGGCATGAGAAGCGGCACATTGAATGTACCGGGCATTGTGGGTTTTGGCAAAGCTTGCGAAATATGCAGGCTTGATATGGAAGAAGACAACAAGCGCATCAGCAAAATGAGGGACCATCTTGAAACAGAACTGCTGAAACTGGAAGAGGCATATGTGAATGGCAGCCGTGAGCACCGCCTGCCGCATGTAACCAATATTTCTTTCAAATATGTGGAAGGCGAAGGGTTGATGATGGGCTTTAATAAAAACATTGCATTGAGTTCAGGCTCGGCTTGTACATCGGCTTCGCTTGAACCATCTTATGTTTTGAAAGCATTAGGCTTGGGAGATGATTTGGCACACAGTTCGCTCCGTTTTGGTTTGGGCAGGTTTACAACAGAGGAGCAAATTGATTATACCATCAAAGCCATCAGCGAAACAGTATTGAAGCTGAGGGAGATGAGCCCGCTGTGGGAAATGTATAAGGACGGCATTGATTTGAACACAATTGAGTGGGCACACCACTAAGGCAAATCATTTTAAATGCTAAATGTTGAATTTTGAATTCGCTTTTTCATTTAAAATTTATAATTCAAAATATAAAATAACACATAATGGCATACTCAGAAAAAGTAATAGACCACTATCAAAACCCTAAAAATGTAGGGACACTTGATAAAGGCGCAAAAAATGTAGGCACCGGCTTGGTAGGTGCACCGGAGTGCGGCGACGTTATGCGTTTGCAAATACAGGTAGACGATGCTACAGGCATGATTACCGATGCAAAATTTAAAACCTTTGGTTGCGGTTCTGCCATTGCTTCTTCTTCTTTGGCCACAGAATGGCTGAAGGGCAAAAGCATTGACGAAGCATTGAAAGTTGACAACATGGATTTTGTGGAAGAATTAAACCTTCCCCCTGTAAAAATCCACTGTTCTGTTTTGGCTGAAGACGCTATCAAAGCTGCCATCAACGACTACCGTGTTAAAAATGGCATGGAAGCGATTAAGTTTGAAGACAGTGTGGTGCACTAGAAAGTTATAAGTTATGAGTGATAAGTTATAAGTAGAGCCGATAACTTAAAACCTATAACTTAATACTTAAAACTTTGGAAAATGACAACTACAGATAACGCAATATTCAT
>CAYRRL010000535.1:0-2309 GCA_964426665.1 uncultured Ferruginibacter sp.
TCCATAAAGCCAGTGGCAAATCAGCCGGGTATGGCCTGTTTGCTTCTGCTGCATCCAAACTAACGGTGCCGGAAAAGGCAGAACTTAAAAAAGCAGGCGATTTTAAAATCATCGGCACCAGCCGCAAAAATGTGGACGGGCAAAAAATCGTTACAGGCCAGCCGCTATTTGGTTTGGATTACAAAGAAGAAGGGATGCTGATTGCGATGATTGTGCACCCAACAGCTTTCGGCACACAATTAAAAGAAACAGATATAAGCGCATTGAAATCAATGCCCGGTATTGTTGATGCGTTTTTTGTGGATGTGTACCCTGAAAAATTTGACAGGCAATGGAGCGATGTGTCTGCCTTTCCGAAACTCCTGGCTATTGTTGGCAAATCTACCTGGCAGGTGATGCAGGCAAAAAAATCGGTAAAGGCAGAAACAGAACCCATCAAACCAACAAGCAAAAAAATAAACCTGTTTGGCACTGATATGGAAGTGGTAACGCCAGCAGGTTTGGAAAACACCTCATCGCATAAAGAAAAGATGGCTGCTGCTACGCATAAAATAAAAGTGGCAAGAAAAGATGGCGACCCGGAAGCTGCTTTTAAAAAAGCAGCTACGGTTATTGAACGAAGCTACTCCTGCCCTTTTTTGGCGCACAGCACTATGGAGCCAATGAATTTTTTTGCTGATGTAAAAGATAGCAGCGCCATACTTACCGGCCCGGTGCAAACACCTTCCTTCCTTGAAGAAACTATTTCAAAGAGGCTTGGATTGCCATTGGATAAAGTGGAGGTGAAGATGACCCGTATGGGCGGTGGTTTTGGCAGGAGGCTGTATGGGCATTTTGGGGTGGAGGCTGCCGTTATCTCTGAAAAAATGAAAGCGCCCATAAAATTAATTTATACAAGGGAAGACGATATGACCACTGGTGTGTACAGGCCTGCATATTATGCAACCTACCGGGCAGCACTGGATGAAAACAAAAATATAATTGCCTTTCATGTACGGGCCGGCGGCATTCCGGAAAGCCCTCTTCATGCCAACAGGTTCCCGGCTGGCGCCATAGACAATTACCTTGCTGATGAATGGGATATGCCTACCAACATCAGCACGGGCGCATTCAGGGCCCCGGCATCTAATTTTATTGCCGGGGCAGAACAATCTTTCCTTGATGAAGTAGCCGAAGCGATGGGCAAAGACCCCATACAAATGCGGCTGGAGCTTTTTGAAAAAGCCAAAAACAAAACTGTGGGCAAAGAGAACGATTATGATATAAGCCGCTATGCAGGCGTATTAAAATTAGTAAAAGAAAAATCAGGCTGGGATACGCCTAAGCCTGATATTGCAAAAGGCGTGGCTGCTTACTTCTGCCACCGCAGTTATGTGGCGCATGTGTTTGAAGTGGCCATGAAAAATAATAAACCTGTTATTGAAAGGGTTGTTACTGCGGTTGATTGTGGCATTGTGGTAAACCCGGATGCCGCTACCAACCTTTCTGAAGGTGCTGTAACCGATGCCATTGGCCATGCAATGTACAGCGCCATCACTTTTGAAAACGGCGTGCCTATGCAAAGCAATTTTGATGGCTACCGGCTTATCCGCCACTCAGAAGCACCAAAAAAAATAGAAACACATTTTGTAAAAAGCGAAGTTGACCCTACTGGCATGGGCGAGCCTTCGGGCCCGCCAGCTATTGGCGCATTGGCCAACGCATTGTATAAAGCAATGGGCAAGCGATTGTATGACCAGCCTTTTTTTGGTTAATGCAAATGCTGCAATACTACCGCCGGAAAAGCAAGATGTGAATTGATAAGAAAAGATAAGTTGGCAGAGTTTATTTTTGTTTTGGAAGGTTGAGTATTTCCTGATCAGGGGCAGGTACGTTTTCTTTTGTTTGTTGTGCAAGGGTTGACTGAATACTTATCATCAACAAACAAACCCAATAACTTTTACTTTTCCGCTCCATTTTGATTGAAATATTTTCTTTCAGGGAGTATTACTACAATGAACTATTTGGTGTATTCTTCATCTGTTACAGCTTCCATCCAAACTGTTGCACCATTTTGATTATTAGTAACAGCCACCTGCACAAAACCAGTATCTGCACTTGCACCATGCCAGTGCGGTACATTCGGTGGACACTTTACTGCATCACCTTTACGAAGTATCTTTTTGGGCTGGCCTTTCTCCTGGTAATAGCCAACACCATCAACCACTAACAAAATTTGTCCGGCAGGGTGCAAATGCCATTTGCTTCTTGCTCCCGGTTCAAAAGTTACGTTGCCCACGGCTGTAGGGTTCAGGCTGTCGGCAGCAATA
>CAYRRL010000536.1:0-2287 GCA_964426665.1 uncultured Ferruginibacter sp.
GGAAAACAGAGCAGGCTTCTGTCAAAAAATCATCCAGTACTTCATACTTCGCCGAAAAATGGCCAATCAATAGTTTTTTTACCTGCGCTTTTTGGGCTATGGCAGCCGCCTGTATGGTTGTAGAGTGAAAACGCTCTGCCGCTTTTTGTTCGTTGTCTTTTAAATAAGTTGTTTCATGATAAAGCAAATCAACCCCTTTTGCATTTTCAATCAGCGCTTCATCATAAATTGTATCGGCGCAATAGCAATAACTTTTTGGCGAAGGCGCTGCAATGGTTACTTCGCTATTGGGAACGATGGTGCCTTTTTTTGTAACATAGTCTTCCCCCTTTTGCAGCCGCTCATAAAAACTTGCCGGTATCTCAAATGATTTTATTCTTTCGCCATCAATTTTGCGTGGGTTCTTTTTTTCTTTAAACAAAAAACCCCAGCACTCAATTCTGTGCTGTGTTTTAAAACAGCTTACGCTCATTTTATTATCGTTCATTATTTCACCTTCTGCAGTAAGGGGATGGAAATATAATTTGTAACTCAACTGTGTTTTGGCAACATCCATAAGCAATTCTAAAATTTTTTCTAATGGCGCCGGCGCATATAAATGCAAATCTTGTGTACGGCCCATCAGGCTCATGCTGGTAATAACGCCGGGCAGCCCATAAAAATGGTCGCCATGCAAATGAGAAATAAATATGTTGCTGATTTTGCTGCGGCGTATTTTGTATTTCGCCATTTGCATTTGTGTGCCCTCGCCACAATCAATCAAATAAGCATCCTCCTGCGTTTGCAGCACCTGTGCCGTGGGCAGCCTGTCAAAAGCAGGTATAGCTGAATTATTTCCGAGTATCGTTAATGCTAACATGTCAATATAAAAATACGTTTCCCGTTTCTTGTTAATCGTTTTGCTGTTCCCAGTTAATAAAAATTTGAACTGTTTTAGTTTTATTAAGAAGCTATAATGCAAAAAAACGAGAAACGAACAACAACCAACCAGAGGCAAGAAGCGGTTAAAACTATTCATCCCCAAGCAACTCCCTCTCTATCTCTTCCATCTGCACAATATCCCAGGCTTCGCTTTCGGTTGGTGTTACATTCATCAATTCAAGCAATTCCTGCTCATCCAGCTTTTTTTCCACTTCTTTTTGCAGCCCGCAAATTACAAATGAGCAATTGTTCTCATAAAATTTCTGCTGTGTGGCTGCAAGCAGTTCGCCACTTTTTTCATTCATTTCTTTTACCTGCTCCATATTCAATACGACATGCGGTATGCCTTTTTGCAGGTTGCCAAGCAACAACTGGCTTAATTCTTCTGTCATATTAACAGATAATTCCTCCTCAAGGGGGGTAACTACAATAAATTTCTCTTTGGTATCTGTTTTGACATTCATTTAAGTGTATCGATGTTTTAATGTAAACTGAAAAACATTTGCATCTGTATTGTAAAGCCTTAGTTTTTTGAAATGATTGTAATGCTGTTTTGTAAAGGAAAGGATTTTTTTATTTCAGCGCCGCCATGCTAACAGTTTTTTAACGGCAGGCCTGTATAATTATTATCCATGCCAGCCGTGCACTTGTTCCCACGAACCTACAAAGAACAAAGCAACCTCCTTTGGCTGCTTATCGTAAATTTACTTTTCAACATATCAACATTTCGTAATTTCACTAAACTAAAATGGCGTGTTTATCGTTATTATTGTACCAGTCTAAATTTAGTATCACATGGATAACAACTTTTCAGCCCAGGTAAAAGAAATCATTTCTTACAGCAGGGAAGAAGCACTGCGGTTGGGGAATGACTTTATAGGCACCGAGCATTTGGTGCTTGGATTAATAAGGGATGGCGAAAACACCGCCATCAAAATTTTAAAGTCCCTCAACGTTGACCTTTATGAACTTCGCAAAGAAATAGAGGTAGCGGTAAAGGACAAAACAGGGAAAAATATCGCTAACATCAATTCGCTCCCATTAACCAAGCAGGCTGAAAAGGTTATCAGGATTACTGTGCTGGAAGCAAAAGCGCATAAGAGCACCATGGTGGAAAGCGAGCACCTGATGCTGTCAATCTTAAAAAACAAAGAAAACATAGCCACACAAATCCTTAACCAGTTTGATGTGGATTATGATATGTTTAAGAACGAACTCGGTTTTGTAACAAGCAACCCGCCCAAGGCAGACTACAGCGATGAAGGCGATGATGATTTTGATGATGAAAAGCGCCAGTATGGCCAGCAGCCAAAATCGCAGCGTGGCGGCGGCGCTGCCAACCAGCCAAAAACAAAAACTCCCGTTC
>CAYRRL010000537.1:0-2283 GCA_964426665.1 uncultured Ferruginibacter sp.
CAAAAGCAACCAGCACAGTAAGGAAAATGGCTGGCACTGTTGTCCATATCAACTCCAGTTTTGTGTTGTGTGGGAAATAATAAGCTTTTCTGTCGTCTCTTTCCTGGTATTTGTATGCAAACCAAAAAAGCAACACTTGTGTAATGATAAAAACCAACCCGGTAACAGCCAGTGTAATGTACAGCATCAGGTCAATTTTTTCGCCATGGTCGGATGCGGATGGCTGCACAAGCAGGGTTTTGTGAAGGAACATTTCATTGCACCACCATACGCCAATAAGGCCCAGCACTAAAAATGAAATGAGCAAAAAGGCATTTATCTTATTGTTTTGCTTACGGGCCTTCTCTTCCCCTTTCAGCACATTTACATATTCACTGGCTTTCGCAATCTGAAAGATGACTACGAAAATCATTACTATGATCGCTGCCAACAATACTTGAGTCATGCTACAAAATTATTTATGTTATCTTCTTTTATTGTCTTCTGTTTAGTGATACGCTTTTCAATCAGGTATGGTGTATCATGCTTTCTTTCAGGAAAGGATGGTTTTTAGCTGTAAGCGGATGGCTGGTAAAATATGCTCCCACCCTCCACATAATGATGCCTATGAATAAAGCGGCTATGCCAAATTCAAATAAGCCTAAATGCGCTTTTTCATATAATGTGCCCGGCATTACCATTTGCCAGAAATCAATCCAGTGGCCAAATATGATTAAGATAGCCATGAACACCATCATAGTATAATTCCTTTTTACCGCCTTCTTCATTAATATCAATATTGGGCAAACAAAATTCAGGATCAGGTTAAGGAAGAAAATACCCCTGTATGCGCCAAACACCCTTATCTTGAAATAGCCTGTTTCCTCGGGTATGTTTGCATACCATATCAGCATGTATTGGGAGAACCACAGGTATGTCCAGAACACTGAAAAGGCAAACATAAACTTACCTACATCATGCAAATGCTCATCGGTTACGTATTCTAATTGCCCTTTGTTCTTTAAGAAGATGACAAACAAAGCCATAAGCGACATGCCTGCAACAAATGTGCTGGCAAATGTGTACCAGCTGTACATAGTACTGTACCAATGAACATCTATGCTCATAAGCCACAACCATGGAATAGTAGAGCCTACTGACAAGCCAAATACCACAATGAACAAAGAAGCATATAAAATATTTTTCTTAATCCACCGGTCGCCTGTTTCATAATCCATTGTGCCTGCATTGTCGCTTTCCAAACTGAGCGAACGCATTTTTTTGCCGATTGCCCACCACAAGAAAATAACAATGCCGCTAAACACGCTATAAAATACAGGGTTCAAAAAACCGCTCTTGCCTTTAATAATTTTATCAGACTCTACAGTCGCTTTATTCACCCAAGGGTAAATGTCGTCCCTTCCGCCCCAAACAATAGCCATCAATATTAAAAAAGTAATAATGCCTAGCACAGGCACAACGCTCGAAATTGCTTCAGGCACACGCCTTAAAGCAACCTGCCAGCCGCCCATTGCCAAAGTAGTAAACCCAATAAAGAACATGCCTACGTTAACAATCAATAAAAAATAAACGCTGTTTTGCAGCAGTACAGCCCAAAACCTTGTGGCTTCTTCCGGGTGCTCGCCTTTGCCAACCCCGCTGAATGGATGGTACATTATCAAGCCCCATATCAATGCAAGCGCACCTACGCCAATAAGGCCCATGGTCCATTTTTTATAGCTGCCCGGTAATTCGAAAGAATGAGTCATCTAAATCTTTATTTTGAATGAACGTTTCTATTTTGCTTTTTTCGCTGTGGTGTCGGCTGCTGTTGCAGGCGCTGCCGCTGCGGCGCCTTCTTCAGGTTTTGGTTCCAGTGTGCGGATGTATTGAATAATCATCCACCTTTGTTTCCTGCTCAATTGCGAAGCATAGCTCCCCATGTTGCCCTGGCCATAATTGATAACATGGAATATCCTCCCATCGCTGTAGCCTGGCGAAGCCGCTACTATGCTTTTTACCCCGCCAACTTTTGGCGCTACCGGGCCATTGCTACCAGCTTTGTCGCCATGGCAAACTGCACAATAAATATTGAAAAGCCTTGCTGCTTCCAGGCTGTCTTTATGGTTTAATGGCGGCAATGGGTTTTTGGTTGCGTTGCTTATAGTATACAACCCGCCGGCAGAATCGCTTAAGGGTGCAGCAAATGCTTCTGCATCGCCAATCCGTAATGTGCCTTCAACAGGTTTGCTGTTATAAAAAATCTCTTTGCCCAAATGATTTGGGTCTGCTGTAAACTTGGTT
>CAYRRL010000538.1:0-2282 GCA_964426665.1 uncultured Ferruginibacter sp.
ATCTGTAATGGTGATATTATTCTTTTCGCAGCCCGGCGTGCTGAAATTAAAGTTGGCGTTGGGCAATGGGTTCACAATTACGTTTTGTATTGCCGTATCGCTGTAGCAGCCTACATTTGTAAGTACCCAATGCTTTACAGTAAATGTATTGGCTGCTGCATACGTGTGCGAAACTGTTTGGCCGTTGCCGTTAGTGGCATCGCCAAAGTCCCAGTTGTAATTAGTGATGCTATTGCCCTGCCCGTTGCTGGTGCTGTTGAAATTTGTAACAGTGTTCAGGCAATTTTCAGGGTTCACTGTAAAGCCGCCCCTTGCTTTTGCAAACACAGTGTTCAATACTTTTGAAGTACTGTCAATACACCCGGCTATGCTTGTAACCAACAGCTTTATAGTAAATGGGCCTGCGGCACTATACAAATGAGAAGGGTTCTTTACTGCTGAGCTGTCGGCAGCACCACTTGCAGGCTCGCCAAACCGCCACTTCCACCTAAAGCCTGCTTCTGTGCCGTCAGTAATGGTGGTAGCATCTGTAAAGCTTGCCAAATCGTAGGGCAGGCATACTTTCGCAGGCATGCTAAAATCTGTTGCCGGGTTGGGGTTGATGGTAAACGTTTTGCTTACTACTGCACTTTTACAGCCGCTGGTAGTTTCAATCTGCAGGCTGGGTGTTTTTGATCCCGTTAAATCATAAGCATGTGGCAGCGGCAAGTTATCTGTTGCATCTACAGTGGTGCCGTCGCCAAAATCCCAATGCCAGGTTCCAATAACACCGGGAGCGGATACAGTAGACGTATCTGTGAAAATAACATCTTTATTTAAACACAAGGGGCTGCTATAACCAAATTTTGCCACCGGCACATCTGTTACTGTTACCTGCTTTTGCCTTATGGTGCTTATGCAACCAATATTGGTAATTAAACTGTACTTAACGGTATAAGTACCCGGCGTGGCATATTTATGAGAAGGGTTATGCCCGGTGCTGGTAAACCCGTCACCAAAATCCCATGACCAGATATAAGAATAAACCCCATCATCATATACAGATATATCATTGAACCTTACTGAATCGGTATAACACCCATTGTTAACCCAATTAAAATCAGGTGTTGGCGTATTCCTTACAAAAATAGTATCATCCTTTACCTGCACATTGCCGCAACCATCGGTGCCGGCTGTGCCGGCTGATATTGACAATGGGTAATTGCCTGCAGGGCAATAAGTATATGGTGTTGGCAATTTATACCGCCATACCTGTTTGCCATTGATAAAATATGTACTGTCCGGCACCGGGTTGTCAATAAGGGCATTGGGTTGAAAACCTTTAAAGTCCCAGGCTAAAGACAATGGCTGGTATGGGTAAGTAATGGTATAATAAAAAGGCGTACAGGCACAGGCTGAATTGGTTCCCGTAATATTTAACGGGTTCAGGGGTTCTATAAAGTTATAAAGGTCTTTCAGGTTGGTGCCTGCATTATACCCATACGACTCTGCGTTGCCATAACCATAAGCAATAGCATTAAAACCGCTGTCGGCACTAAGTGTGTGCGAACCTGCGTTCACTCTTATTTGGGCATAACTATAAGCAGGGTCTTGTGGGTGTGGCAAAAAACTAAAAGCACCAGAAGCACCGGTAATGGAAAAGGAAGGGACAGCAATTGTTTTAATAACAACATTTATCCAATGCTGTGTAATTGCAAAATGAAATGTAGAGTTCAAAATAACATCTTCAATTGTCTGTTCCACCGGGCTCAGGTAAATCATTTCCGGGTCGCCATCCTGCGACATGGTTGTATTGTTGCAGGTGTTTCTGGTAGTAATATATTGCGCTACCATAATTGGCTCATCAGATTCTATTAATTGGGGCACATTTATAAGCGGCAGGTCATAGTAGAAATTGTTAACTAACCCTGTTTGTACCACCCCATTTACTTTTACTACAGTAGCCGGGTTGCTTACCGCTATCCTGTAATAGTTGTAAGGCATGTTCCTGGTAGGCACAGTAAGGTATTTTTTGCCCCAGGCGCTCTTTGGGAAAGCCTGCGCAATGATATTATCAGCGCTGGCACTGTTGCCGCCGCAGGTAATGTTTATTTTGCCGCTTCCTGAATAAACTGCAATCCGCTTGCACCCTGTGCCATTGGCACTTGATATGGACCTGATTCTTGAACCTGTCAGGTCAACCCCTATATCGTTGCCGCCGCTGCTGCCAGTTAATTCGCCCATTACATTGTATATATCGCCCTGGTTGAGCGTAACAGTAAAAGGCACACCGGCAGGGTGTG
>CAYRRL010000539.1:0-2281 GCA_964426665.1 uncultured Ferruginibacter sp.
AAAGCACAGAACTAAGGATTAATATATAGATAAAAACATGCCCCTCGTACTACGAGGGGCTTGTTTTTTATAACTGCTTTTGTTTTTGATGTTATAATTCTTTGAACCACCATTCTTCCTGGCCTGCTAACCCTCTTTCAAACCCCATTACTTTTAAAAAGCGGAGATGGTTTTTATTATGCACTTCTTTATATACAATTCTTTTTACCCCGTGTGCAATCAGGTAATCTTTTTCCTTTTCAAAAATGTAAGTGCCTACTTTATAATCCCTGTATTTTTTTAACGTGTAGTTTAATGCCACTATGGCATCGCCATTGGGCAATACAGCAGCGCTGAACATATTGGCAATTACCAGGTCCCTTGTTACAACAAAATTAAGGTTGCCCTCCAGATTGTTTGTTGTAAAATGA
Source organism: uncultured Ferruginibacter sp. (assembly GCA_964426665.1). GTDB lineage: Bacteria > Bacteroidota > Bacteroidia > Chitinophagales > Chitinophagaceae > Ferruginibacter. Next base: position 411 of record CAYRRL010000539.1, read on the forward strand.
GGGAAATAGTTTTCAATATCAGGTTTGTAAAACTGCAAAAATTTTTTTGCCATTGTTTCACTGCCACTGAATGCAAGCATATCAAAATTTTCCTGCCTGCTATATACCTTAATGAGGTAATAGGCATTTATCGCAAGCAATATAGCGTTGGTAATTAAAACAGGTATGGCGCCAAGCACAAGGGCATATGCTATAAAGAAAACGTTGCCAATAGTATTGAACCACCTGAACTTTAAATCATTGCTTACTAATAAAGCTATAATAAGGCAGAGCGAAGCCAGGTAGCCAAACCACGGTGTTATTTGTTGAAGCATGTTGAAATTAAAAATTGCGCCTTTTTAAAGGCATAATTTTTTGAATTAGATGATTTTATTTTTTAACGCCCAACGATTCTAAAAAAGCAGCAGAATTTGGTTTCCTGCCAAGGAATGTTTCAACGCTTTTTATTTCGGGCCTTGTAGCCCCGGCTTCCAGTATTTCCTTGCGGTAGCGTATACCGGTGCTTTTGTCCATTACGCCTTTCTTTTTAAACACAGAAAACATATCCTGTGCATATACTTTGCTCCACAGGTAGCCATAGTAATTGGCGCCATAGCCATTAAGGTGCGTAAAGCTGCATATAAAATGGCTCCCTTCGGGAAAAGGCAGTTGTGTCAACTCATACCTTTCCTTTGACACCTGCATGACACCCTTGTTTTTTGTTTCATCATATTTGTCCTCATAAGTAAAATCAGTAGTGCCAAGGTAAACCTGCCTTATACTTGCCATTCCGGCATTGGCTAATTGGGCTTTTTTCATTTTTGTAAACAAAGAAAAGGGAAGCGCTGCGCCTGTTTTATAGTTTTTGGCAAAGCGTTTCAATGCATCATATTCCCAGCACCAGTTTTCGAGGAATTGTGAGGGCGCTTCAATAAAGTCGCCTTTGTTATTAAAAGCATTTTGTGAAGCAATGGCAGGGTGGCAAACAAGCCAATGCACCAAGTGCCCAAATTCATGGAACATGGTAATTACATCGCCGTGCTTGAGCAGTGAAGGCTGGCCGGTGTTCCCTTCGGGGAAATTGCAAACCAGGGCTGCCGATGGCAGCACGCCATTGGCGGCGTTATATTGTGTAATAGGGAAGCAGGCAAAATGTGTGTATTTGTTTGCCCTTGGGTACAAGTCAAGATAAAACCGGCCGGTCATTTTCCCGTCTTTGTACATTTCATACGTTTTTACTTTGCTGTCCCATGTATCTACGCCTGTTGTTTCTTTTATTTTTATGTTCAGCAGGTTTTCATATACACTAAACATCCCCTTTAATGTATTGCCCATTTCAAAATATTCTTTTACTTCATCGGTGTTCAGTTGGTATTGCCGGTTAAGCAATTTCTTTTGGTAGTAAGCATAATCCCAGGCATATATTGTGTCATTTTTTTCTTCAGCCAGTTTTAATTTTTTTAAGGCCGAAAGTTCTTTTGAAACCAGCGGGCTGAGCTTTTTTATCAGGCCGTTTTCAAATGCCCACACTGTTTCAGGTTTGGCAGCCATTTTATCTGCTACAGAATAAGCCGCATAGCTGCTGAAACCAAGCTTTTTGGCGAAAATATCCCTGTAATAAAAAAGGCTGTCGAGCACTTCAATGTTTTTGGGGTATGCCCTGTTGTTATAGGCCATAAACATTGCTTTTCTTGTATTGCTGTTGGCAGCATTTTCTGCAATGCTTGTATTGTTTGGGCCGTTTACCAAAACAATGTATTTACCGCCCTCTCTTTTCCAGGGAGTTAATACCGCAGCGGGCAATCCTTCAAGCCCGGCGGCTGTAAACTCAAGGCTGTCTTTGCTTTCAGCTATATTCCTGTCGAACTTATTGCCAAGTTCCACCAGCTTTT
>CAYRRL010000540.1:0-2252 GCA_964426665.1 uncultured Ferruginibacter sp.
TAAAGGGCGAAGTAACCAATCTTAAACATGGAGAAAACCAGGTTTGCCTTGATATAGGCGCCCAGGAGTTTTGGTACGAAATGGAGCAGTTAAGCCCAATTGCATTGAACGAGGATGAATTGGCTGCTTTAAAATTCTCTAAGCAAAAAAATGATGACGGCACTGTTAAATACAGCAAGGGCGCTTTCCGGATGATGATACCAAAGGAGGGCGATTTTTCAAGAATGGAACTATGGTACAGGGACGAACACCGCCACGTTATGCACGCATTAGGCGTGCATGAACTGCAAAACCATTTTTACGAAATGACGAAAGTGCATTTGAATGACGAAATGTTTTAAAACGGCTATTTCAATAATAAAAAAGCGGCGCTCATTTTTGGGCGCCGCTTTTTTTATCAATGCCGCAATATTATAGTATGGTGGAGCTTTGCAGTTCCATTTTTTGGTTAACAGTGGTTGGCGAAAGCCCCGCCGCAGAAAAATTTATCAGGGTCTTGTTTTCTATCTGGCCAATTTTTGGGGCATAATAATAGTGGATATCCGATGCAAGGGAATAAGTAACTAAAGCAGGCACGCCTGTTACCGTTAAAACCGTTTGCACATCAGTTACATTGTTGTATGTTACTCCGTTTACAACTTTTGTAATCCCTTTTTGGGCGATTTTATTAGTCAATGTGAGCACAAGGGGGATTTGAGTGCCAAAAAACTCAACCGAAAAAGCAACATTTTGCTGCCATGTGCCATTTACAGCCAGGTCGTCCTTCAGGTACAGTACTTCCAGTGAAGTATCAATGAAACTTGTATGCAGGCTCCGGAAAGTGTAGTAATCGCTGCCGGTATTGTTGTAATATTCGTTAGGCCCGCCAGTGTTGGAATACACTTTGTAAATCCTTCCGTTGGCTGCTGAATCATTGCCAGTTGCCTTTACGGTATCAGTTTGGGTAGCCCCGGAACTGTTGTCTGTGGATTTGTAAACCCATTCATTGCCGGCCGCAAAACTCATAAACTTTACAGGCGAAGGGGTATTGCTTTCTTTTTTGCAGGAAGCAATGCCCAAAAAAGCTGGCAAAAGAAGCCCCCAAAGGATTTTTTTCATAAAATAATTTATTTTGTGGGGTAAATATCTGATTTTTTTCCAAAAAATAAATTTTATCCCCCTATCTTTGCGACCCGAAAAATTATGGCTAAGCAGGCACTCATTAAACAAGACGGCGTTATTTTGGAAGCACTAAGCAATGCTATGTTTAAGGTGAAGCTTGAAAATGGCCATGAGATTTTGGCGACCATTTCCGGAAAAATGAGGATGCATTATATCCGTATTTTACCGGGCGACAAGGTGGGCGTGGAAATGAGCCCTTACGATTTGTCAAAGGGCAGGATAACATTCAGGTATAAATAAAATAATAACAAGTAAAAGTTTTTACAATGAAGGTTAGAGCTTCAATTAAGAAAAGGAGTGCAGATTGCAAAATCGTAAGGAGGAAAGGTGTGTTGTTTGTAATCAACAAAAAGAACCCAAGGTTTAAGCAGCGCCAGGGGTAAGAAATGTCGGATGTATGATGTTTGATTTATGATGTAAATCGAAGTCATCTTCCTCAAATCAGAAATCAGAGATCAAAAAATCATAAATAATAACTATGGCACGTATTGCCGGTATAGATTTACCAAAACACAAAAGGGGCGAAATAGGCCTGACTTATATTTTCGGTATAGGCCAGTCAACTGCACGTTATATTCTTGACAAGGCTGGTATCAGCTACGACAAGAAAGTAAACCAATGGAGCGATGACGAGCAAACAGCTATCCGTAATATTATTAACAACGAGTTTAAAACGGAAGGCGCTCTTCGTAGCGAAGTGCAGATGAATATTAAGCGTTTGCTTGATATTGCTTGCTACCGTGGGCTCCGCCACCGCAAAGGTTTGCCTCTTCGTGGCCAGCGTACACGTACTAACAGCCGTACAAGGAAAGGCAAGCGCAAGACAGTTGCAGGCAAGAAGAAAGTTGCTAAGAAGTAATTGAGAGTGAAGAGTTAAGAATTGAGAGTTTCAAACTATAAGTTCTTAGCTGTTATTCATAACTATAAACCGGCTTGATTTTTTGAAACAGCGCCAGATAGCAGAAGCCAGCAGGAGGGTTGTTTCAGGCGGGTAAAACCGATAATATTTTTTTAAAGATTACCTATTTAATTAAAAATGGCAAAAGCACAAGGCGGAAAAGCCGCAACCGGCAAAGCAGCCGCAAAGAAAA
>CAYRRL010000541.1:0-2244 GCA_964426665.1 uncultured Ferruginibacter sp.
AAAATGGGACGGCCACCGGTTGAGGAAAGAAGAAGCAACAGCTATTTCAGGTATTGAAACTATTGTATGGCTCGATTCTATTGAAGCCCTGCTGCAGGGATGGATTCATCTTGCAGATACTATTTATTTGAATACAAACGAAAATGACAGGAAAGCTAATTGGGTGCCCGTAAGGGATTACCGCTATGCAGAATTGATGAAGCAGCGTTACCCTTTGCATAATTATAAACGCAGCGCTAAAATATTGAAAGAGCTACGTGCCATTAAAACAGCGCTGGAAGTGGAAGTGATGCAGCAGGCAATGGATATTACAGATAATACTTTCAGGCGTTTGTTGAAATTTATTAAGCCCGGCGTGATGGAATATGAAATAGAGGCGGAAATCATGCATTCATTTTTATCTCAGCGGGCAACAGGGCAGGCTTATGGTTCTATTATCGCCAGCGGAGACAGGGCAAGAGTATTGCACTATGTAGAAAACAGCCGTGAATGCAAAGACGGCGAATTGATACTGATGGATTTTGGTGCTGAATATGGTGGTTATTGTGCGGACTTAACAAGGACTGTGCCTGTAAACGGCAAATTTGGCCGCAGGCAAAAAACAGTTTACAACGCCTGCCTGCACTTGCACCAGTATGCTGCCAGCATTTTAAAGCCGGGCATCAGCATCGTTGATTATACCGAGAAAGTTGGGGACGAGGCAACAGTTGTGTTTCAAAAAATAGGATTGCTGCGCAAAACCGATGTGAAAAATGAAGACCCGGGCAACAGGGCTTACAGGAAATACCTGTACCATGGCATATCGCACCATCTGGGAATTGATGTGCATGATTTGGGAACAAGGACTGAGCCCATCAAAGCAGGGATGGTGTTCACAATAGAGCCGGGCATTTATATTGAAGAAGAAAAAATGGGCATCAGGATCGAAAACAATTTCTGGATTACAAGAAATGGCAACAAAGACTTGATGAAGAATATTCCAATAACCGTTGACGACATAGAATCTTTAATGAAAAACTAACGCTTACGAATGGCAAAACAAATCCCTAATTTATTTACGCTGGCTAACCTTTTTTTTGGTTGTATAGCTATAGTCTTTACTCTTCAAAACGGCATAGATATAGTTTATACAAACGAAGGGGAGCAGTTTGTTAAACTAACTGAAAACCTTGCATGGGCTTCCGTATTTATTGGAGTGGCAGCGATAATTGATTTTCTTGACGGTTTTGTGGCAAGAATGATGAATGCTTCTTCAGAAATGGGCAAGCAGCTTGATTCATTGGCTGATGTGGTTAGTTTTGGCGCAGCCCCAGGAATGATACTTTACCAGTTTCTCCGAATGAGCTGCATAAAAGAAAGCAATGGGCTGGAAGCCAATATGGCCTGGCTTTTGCCTGCGTTTATATTTACATGTGCAGGCGCATACCGTTTAGCAAGGTTTAATATCGATACTTCACAGGGTTTTGGCTTTAAAGGCGCCCCAATTCCTGCAGCAGGTTTAACTGTTGCGGCATTGCCTTTGATTTACCACTATGAAACTTCGGATTTCATTTATAACCTGGTTTTGAATAAATGGTTTTTGTATGCAGTAATTGCAATCCTGAGTTGGCTAATGGTAAGCAGCCTGCCACTGATAGCTTTAAAGTTCAAAGACTTTTCCCTGAAAAATAATTTGGCTAAATACCTTTTGCTTGGCATTGGTATCATTGCTGCTATTTTATTAAAATGGCTGGCAGTGCCTGTCATTTTCATTGCCTACATTATTTTATCTTTGGCGTTCAAAAATCAAAACTGACAAATGGTATATACTGCACAGGTAAAAGTAATGCCGCACAAAGAATTGCTTGACCCACAGGGCAAAGCTGTATTGGGCGGGCTTTCCAATCTAGGCATCAGCGATATAAAAGATGTACGCATCGGCAAAAACATAACGTTGCAGGTGGAAGCTGACAATGAGCAGGCTGCCAAACAAGTTGCGGAAGAAGCGGCTAAAAAATTATTGGCTAATCCTGTTATGGAAATGTTTGAAGTGCAAATTTCTTAGTTGCCCAATGTGAAAATTTGAAAATGTTATATAGGCATTTTCAAATTGCGCCATTTTCAAATTTTCAAATCATGCTTTACATTGTCCCTTCCCCCATAGGCAACCTGGCCGATATCACCTTCAGGGCTGTGGAGGTATTAAAATCCGTTGATTTGATTTTGGCAGAAGATACCCGTACTTCTTCCTTTTTGCTGCATCAC
>CAYRRL010000542.1:0-2240 GCA_964426665.1 uncultured Ferruginibacter sp.
AAAGAATTGTAAGCGCCGAAACTGATGAGCAGGGCAATATGGTTGCTGCAATCAATAATCATTATTCAGGGCTTCAGCAGGACTTGCCGCATTCATTATTGAATGATGCTACCAAAGAAGAAAGGGAAAAGTATTTGAACAGCATGTTCAACCTGCCTACTTATAAAGTGATGGAGAATAATTATGCAGAGCAGAAAGGCATTGTGCCATCAATGGATGAAAAACTCAGGATACAGTTGGATAATTATGCAACTATCACCGGTAAGCGAATGTTCATTGCGCCAAACCTGTTTGGCACGGGCACGGATAAGTTGCAGGAAGACACTGCAAGGAAGTATGATTACATTGTGAAAGACGCTTACCGGTACATTGATTCTGCCGAAATAAAAATACCAGCTGGCTATAAACCTGAAAGCATGCCTAAAGATGTTGCCCTTGATACAAAGTTTGGAAAGTATAATTGTACTTTTGCTGTAAAAAACGACAAGGTAATTTACTCCCGCCTGCTTGAACAATACAGCGGCCGTTTCCCTGCTAAAGAATATAATGATGCGGTAAAGTTTTATGGACAGGTTTTTAAGGCGGACAGAAGCAAAATAGTTCTTGTAAAAGAATGACTACCTCAAGGACTCATCCACTAAATTTTTCAACTCCCTGTACCGTTCGCTTCTTCCTTTGCTTTTAAAACCAAAAGTCAACAAAAAGCCAGCGTATTTTTTTTCATTGTCAACCCATGGAAAGCTGCCAAACAACCCCGGGCTGCTGGCAAAAAATGAACGGGTGCCTTCAACACTGCACCCCCATAATTTTTTTGAGACATCATCGCATGTTGACAAAACCCATTCGCCAAAGCCATAACCCCAGCCGCTTGCTTCTGAAGGTGTATATGCAATAGTGCAATCTTTTGTTATCCTGTTCACCTGCATCGCAGCTACAGATTTTTCTGATAGTACCTGTTTGCCATTATATTTTCCATTATTCAATATCATGGCCAAAAAATTCAAATAATCTTCAGCAGTGCTTCTTGCTCCGCCAGCAGGCAATGGCACTTTGCCATCACCAAAATCAGTGTTTGGCATATTGCATGGCCCGGCAATTTTTTCTTTAAATAATGTTTTAAAATCTTTGCCGCTTATTTTTTCAACCACTGCCGCCGCAATTTGCAGCCCTGCATTGCTGTAATGAAATATTTTCCCCGGTTCGCCCTCCATAGGCTTTGAAGCAATCAATGCAACCGCATCATCCATTGTTTTTGCCTCTTTCATCTCACTCATTGATTCTTTTAAATTGCCTGCATTTATTCCTGTAAGGTGGCTCAGGCAATGCCATATTTTTATATCTCCTTTCCCGTTAGCAGCCATCACCGGCAAAAATTTACCAACGGAATCTTCAAGGCTCAATTTGCCTTCATCTACAAACGTCATTACTAATGCAGCGCTCAGCCATTTGCTGCAACTGGCAATCATAATTTTTGTTTTGCTGTCAAAATCCTGCAGCACTTCATCAGCATCTTTGCCCTGCTTCCTTGCAATTCTTTTCCCAACAAATTTTTGCATGCCGCTCAGGTTGTTCTCCGCATGGTTATATTCAAGTTTGCCATTTTTGTAAACAACCAAAACAGCCCTGCCGCCCAATTCTTTCACATTGTTTCTAAGCCATCCGCCTACCTTGCTGAAATCTTTTTGGGCCTTACCAACCTGTAATAGTAGCAGTAAACCCATTATAAGGCTGCACTTGCGGCAGAACGAATTGATTTTTACAGACATAATTGCTGGTTTTCCCCCTTGGAGTATCATTTGATAATAAGGTTTAAAGTTATTTGATTTTATGCTGTCGTCAGTGGCACTTTGTGGCATCATCGTTATAAACTTGTTCTGTTATTCTTTTCTTTTGGGGAAAGAAAAGAATAATCTCACTTGCACTGTTGTATCATTATTCAGCAAAAACAATTCAACTATATAACAATTAACCAATAACAATTCAAAATTAACCATTCACAAATATGAACTTAAATAACTTCACTATCAAAGCACAGGAAGCCATTGCCCAATCGCAGCAACAGGCTTTTAATAACCAAAACCCTAACATTGAAACCGAGCATTTGCTCAAAGCATTGCTGAGCGATGAAGATTCGCCTGTAGAATTTTTATTGAAGAAAAATAATGTGAACGTAAATTTTGTAGAAAGCAAAATTGACGAAAGCATTAAAAAATTGCCCAAAACACAAAGCGGCGAGCCAG
>CAYRRL010000543.1:0-2238 GCA_964426665.1 uncultured Ferruginibacter sp.
TACGCCAATTCAGGGCAAAGAAGCGGTTTGGCGACCTGCAAAACGAAATCCTATTGCTAACAATCCAAAACCAGCAATATGCAAGCAACTAAAGCACAAATATCAAAAATCCATGTGCTGCTTAACCAGCTTGGCTGCTTGGAAGATAAACCAGAGTTAGTGAAGCATTACAGCGCCGGGCGTGTTACCAGCACAAAAGAGTTGACAATGGCAGAAGCTTCTGCATTGCTCAAAAATTTAAGCAGGTATGACCCTTTGGACGGTATGCGCCGGAAAGTGTTTGCCCTTGCTTATGATGCAAAAATTATTTATGGCAGTAGCCAGCTTGATAAAAAATTGAACGGCGTGAAGCTTGACAGTTTTTTGATGGAAAGGGGCACAGTAAAAAAGCAACTTTCAAAAATGAATAAAGAAGAATTGCAGAAAACAGTAAACCAATTCACACAAATAGCAAAGCACAAAGAAGAAAGCGAAGCCGGGAAAATTACACAAAGCTTCTTTGCTGAAATGGGTATCACAACCGAAACAAACAAGCGTTCAAACGCCTATTAAAAACCATTTAAAGCCATCTATAAAATGACAACAGAAATTCAAATACCGCAAATAAAAGCCACTAAGTTCACAGACATTATTGAACTAACAATGGTGGATGGGCTAAGGAGAAAAAAGAATGTAATGCTAATGTTTAATGCTGCTGATGATTGGCGAAGCTGTGAAAATTTTAATGCTGATGATGTGCCGGGCTGGTTTGCTGGCACTGTAATGGAAATGTTTAAAAAGGATAGTTCAGCTTTCGCCTATGCAGCAACTGCTTTCAAAGTAACAGGCAACCAATTAAAAAAATTCCGTGTGTTTACCCCCATGATGAAAATTGATGATGAATTTAAAGAATGCCATATCAAAGAAGATGGCAGCGTTGTAATGGTTTAAAATTTAAAAGTATGAATACAAAAAACAGGTTAATGACTTCAAAGCGGAACAAAGCCAGGCATTTGGTTGTGGTGAAAGGCTACAGCCAAAAAGAAGCCGCTGAAATTGTTGGTGTGTCTGAAAAAAGTATTTGTGTGTGGGCTAAAAGATACAATTGGCGTGATGCAGAAACAAAAGAAGTATTGCAAAAGGGCGGCCTGGGTGTTTATATGAAGTTGTTTTTTGAGTATGTGCGCTCAACAGCCCCTGATTTGCTAACGCCTGTAAAAAAACTTTGGGGTGGCTTTCTAAATGCACAGGAAAAGGGTTTTGAAGATACTGGTTAATTATCGGCAACAAACCTTTTTCTTTTTGTAAAAATGGGTTTAATCCCGAAGCAAAACGGCCCCTGTTTCTACAGGGGCTTTTTCATTTCTGCATTGTACAAATACAAAAAGCCATAAGTTTCACGTACAGTCCTTATTCAGCGACATCGTTTAACACTTATGGCTTTTAAAATTTGAAGGCTTCACGTCCGTTCCTTATTCAGCTAACCCGTTTAACACCTACAATATTTTTGAAAGCCATAAGTTTCACGACCAGATGTGATAAGCATCCCCGTTTAACACTTATGGCTTTAAAATTGAAGGTTTCACGTCCGTTCCTTATTCAGCGAACCCGTTTAACACCCTCAATTGCATGTGTAAAAATAAACAATTTCAGCAATTGATATTTTAAGAAAGTGAAACCCTACATTTACAGTTCACCAAATTAAAAACAAGCAGCGCCAGCTTGTAAAACTCAGGTATCTAAAATTATGGGAAGAGCAATTCCACGTTTTCTTTTAAGTAAGTCAACACAATCCAAAAGCAAGGGCACTTTTATCATTCACACATTAGACCCTCAATTTATTGCAGAGCCGGAATTTGATGAGATAAGGCAAATTATAGATTGCCATATTGTTGAGGTTTTTCAAGGCGGCACTTTATATTCCGACAAGGCAAGGGAGATTGCAGACAAGGAAATACCAACTTGGTGGCGTTATTCGGGCATACATGATTCATCCGACCTCAGAGATAAAATAATTGCCAGCTTGAGCAAGTTTGTTTTCCTGAGTAATGTTGAAAAAGAATTTACTGTTGAGGAAGCGCAAGAGGTACTTAGAATAATTTTTCCAACAAAAGCAAAGAATTTAAACCGGAGTGTAGATAGTTATGGTATTAAACATGACTTTGAACGCATCAGTATGCTTTTTAATAGTGGTGGAAAGAAAAAGTACTGCAACAATGAAACAATAAAAAAAGCGCTGGCAAAAGAGGGATTTAGAAC
>CAYRRL010000544.1:0-2229 GCA_964426665.1 uncultured Ferruginibacter sp.
GGTTCTTCTTTGTTTTGTTTTAGCTTTTGCAGTTTGGCAATATGCCTGTCAAAGTCTTTTTTCTTTTGCTTTAGTTCTTCATTGTATCGCAAATCGCCGGCTGTGGGAGCAAAGCCTCCTTTCTCCACATTACTGGCTAAGAATTTTTCTTTATTAAAGGATAGCTGGTTTATCAGCAATTCTAATTTCAGGTTGCGGATTTCGGCTTGCAGTTTCTTCTTGTCCTTGTTGTCTGGCTTAAAGAATTTCTTTTGCTTTTCGGCAATTTCTTTCAGCAGTCGCTGTATGTTTTGCACAAAGGTATCCGCCTTGCCTACACTGCTTTTTCGTTCCCAGTCAATCTCAATGATTTCCCCTTCAAACTTGCTCACCAAACTATCGCCTACCACTATTTTATAATCCAAATTGGGTAAGGCTCTGGGTTTTTCTTCGTCCACTACCAAACTCAGCCAGAAACGCAAACGGGCAATGTCCACTGCACCTTTTTCAATGTCCACCCCATACACCGAGTTTTGAATGATGTTTTCTTTTACCTCAGCCGGTTTCCAGGGTAGTTGCAGTTCGTAGGCAATTACTTCTTTTATGGCGTGTATTTCCTGCAACAAGCCCATAGGGAAAGCACCCGAACCAATGGCAGGGTCGCAAATTTTAACTGTGTCTAACAATGTGTCAATTCTGTTCAATTGGACTTTGGTGAGGTGGCTGATGTCTTTATGTTTCACCATGTAAGACACATTATCACGGTTCAGGGCTTTGTCGCCCAATTGCTCCATCAATTTCAATTGCCCGGTTCTGGTTTCGCTTGCCATGCCGTCAGGCAGGTTGCCAAACAGTTCTACCTGTGCATTTCCAATCTCTTTGTAAACGGTGTATTCCTTGCTCAAATGCGTGGTCAGGTATTCCGTCAAACTCTCCTGACACATGTAATGCACAATTTCCTTAGGCGTATAAAAAGCACCCTTGTCTTTATTGTCTTCCAGCAGGTTTTCAAATATATGCCCGAGCATTTCAGGGTCAACCGCTACGGTGTGATCATCAGGACTGTCTTCGTACACGGTAAAGTTGAACGCATCCAAAAAGTCAAGGAAACCTCTTGCATTGTCCTTGTTCTTTTCGGTGAGCAGGGTATCTTCAAAATCGGGATGGTGAAACAGTTTTGATTTGAAAGTGAGAATATGTTCGTCATGGTCTTCTTTGTCAAACAAACCACCATTCAGAAAAGGCACTTTCACTTTTTTGCCCTGCCCGTCCGGCAGGCGGGCATCAGGCATTATAAAGTCGTCATGGCTTCGTTCTTTATTGAGTGTTTCAAAAAACAACATCGTAAGCCATGTGCTGTAAAAGGCATCATTGCCGCCCGATTGTTTGAAAAGCTGTTTGATGAAATCTGTTAAGCCGTCTTTGTAATTGGTATCACTGGCACCCAGCCAACCTTTTTTCTGCACGAAGTAGAGAAAAACAATTCGACCTAAGAGCTTCTTAACAAAGTCGCGAATGGGTTTGCATGCTTTGTCTTTTTCTTCTTTTGTAGCGCTATTAGAAATATTGACATTAAATGCTTTTCTGGCTGCATGAGAATCTTGCAGAAACTCAACGAATTTTTGGTAGTGCAGTGTGTATTCATTAAAAAAAGCCTTGCTCAACTTCTCAACGGAGAACGCATTCACTAATGCCAGAAAAGTGATCTGCTTCTCGGTACTCAGTGATTCAAATCGTTCTGCAGCTGTTTTGCAGGTTTCCGAAGGACCTAAAAGATAAGTGTAGCGTTTAGCGTGGGTGGTTTTTTCTTTAATGCCCTGCTCGGTCAGTTCACTGTCTTTGGCAACCAAAGTCAAACGCCAAACCTTTTTGTTTTGCGGAGCAATGAAGTTGACCAAAGCAATTTGCCCGGCAGTCAGCAACTTTCTTACATAACGCTGAATGGCCACCTTGCTGTGTTCAATACGCACCGTAGGTTGGAGATTTATTTCGTAACAAGTGATTTCGGTTCCGTCCTCCAGATGGATAGTGCCATAAATGGAAACTGATTGAATAACTGCTTGCTCCGATTTATTGGGCTGCATCCCGCCAGCTGGCGGGACAGGTCGATCCAGCATTTTGAAGCATGAACCGAAAACCGGACTTAATACTTCTTTTCCAAAAAGTATTCTGTCGTAAGGTTTCTGTAATGCGGTTTGTATTTGTATTCTGTTAGCCATTATTTCAGTTGCTTTAAATTTTTATTGCCGA
>CAYRRL010000545.1:0-2219 GCA_964426665.1 uncultured Ferruginibacter sp.
ACAAAGTGGTGTACTGAATAAAACACAGTATTCATTTAACAGCCGCTTTGCAGATGGCATTGGCACTAACCCTGAAGAATTAGTGGCAGCAGCACTCTCCGGCTGCTTTGCCATGAAGTTAACCTTTGTAATAAGCGGCGCTGGTTTTACTGCTGAAACCATTGATGTAAACAGCACCATTACTTTGGATGCAGGCGCAATCACTAATGCGCACTTGGTGGTAAAAGCAACTGTGCCGGGCATAAGCCAGGAAAAATTTGACGAGTGCATGGAAGATGTAAAAGCAAACTGCCTGATATCAAAACTGCTGAATGTTGGCAAGACTTATGAAGTAACATTAAATTAACTGCTTTTTAAAACTGCTTTTTAAAGCCGGGCAAACTGCCCGGCCTTTTCATTAGATTTGAAAAAATAATTGCATGGATTTCAAAAACAAAACCGCCATCATCACCGGCGCTTCCCGTGGCATTGGCAAAGCCATTGGTTTAAAATTAGCCGCAGCAGGCGCCAATATTGTTATCGCTTCCAAGAGCGTGGAAGAAAACCCAAAGCTGGGCGGCACTATTTTTTCGGCAGCAGCAGAAATGGAAGCTGCCGGCGGCAAAGCATTGGCAGTTCAATGCGATATACGTTTTGAAGAACAGATTGGCAATGTGGTAGCCAAAACAATTGAGGCATTTGGCGGCATTGATATTCTGGTGAACAATGCATCTGCTATTAATTTGTCTGCAACTGAGCAAACAGAGCCGAAGCGATTTGATTTGATGTATGATATAAATGTCCGTGGCACATTTATGATGAGCCGTGCCTGCATACCTTATTTAAAAAAATCAACCAATGCACATATACTTAATTTATCGCCGCCAATTAATATGGATATGAAATGGTTTAGCAAGCATCTTGCCTACACTATCAGCAAATACGATATGAGCATGATTGCATTGGGGCTTGCAGCCGAGTTAAAAAAATACAACGTTGCCGCCAACGCTTTATGGCCTAAAACAACTATTGCTACAGCCGCTGTAAATAATTTACTTGGCGGCGAAGCATTAATGAAGATGAGCCGTACAGTGGATATTATGGCCGATGCTGCTTATTACATTTTATCAAAGCCATCAACCGTATGCACAGGCAATACATTTATTGATGAAGAGGTATTGATGAAAGAAGGCGTCAACAATTTTGATAAGTATGCAGTAACGCCCGGCGGGCAATTATTTAATGACCTCTTCGTATAGCTGTTAAAGAAAACAGAAATCAATTTTGCATTTGATGAGCGGTAACATTTTACCGGGGCGTGCGTTTAGTTTCGTAGCCGGAAATACAAAAGCAGTATTTCCATTCGAAACCAAACTGTATAGCCATGTTTTTCCCAAAAACCTTGTGGGCATTGCTTTGCTTGTGCTGTATCCATCCTGCATACAGCCAACAACCTGAAAAAAAGAAATTAAGCATCAAGCGCATTGCATCCACCATAAAAATTGACGGCGAAATAAATGAAGCAGAATGGAAAACAGCACCAGTCGCTGACAAGTTTACCGCTTTAAGGCCCACGCCATTTGTACAGGAAAAACCAGAGAACGGCACAGAGGTTTACTTTCTATATAACGATGATGGCATTTATATTGGCGGTTATTTACATGAAAAAAGCAAAGACAGCATAACAAAGGAATTAATAGGAAGGGATGGTTTTGGGGCCAATGATTTTATAGGCATAATATTCGATACTTATTACGACAAACTGAACGGCTTTGAATATTTTGTAACGCCGCTTGGTGAGCAAATGGATGCAAGGCAAGCGCCTAACCCAAATGGCGAAAGCGAAGATTTTGGGTGGAATGCTGTATGGGAAAGTGCCTGTAAAATACATGATGATGGCTGGAGCTTTGAAATGTTTATACCATATTCTGCTATACGCTTTGGAAAAAACAAGATACAGGATTGGGGTTTGAATATTGTGCGGAGAAGGCAAAAAAGCGGGGAACAATTATTTTGGCAAGCCTTGGACCCAACAGTAAATGGCTTTCTTACCCAGGAAGGCATGCTGCTTGGCCTTGAAAATATAAAGCCGCCACTTCGGTTACAATTCTCGCCATATTTTTCGGCGTATCAAAACCACAATGGGCTTGCAAAAAACGGCGCAAAGCAAAATACCACTACGTTTAATGGCGGCATGGATATAAAGTATGGCCTTAGCCCGGCATTTACTTTAGACATGA
>CAYRRL010000546.1:0-2212 GCA_964426665.1 uncultured Ferruginibacter sp.
CCTGCTCGCCCTCCTCCTTTTGGAGAGGGGCCAGCGGAGGGATAAAAAAAGAGGGTAATATAACTCTCAACCAAAGAAAACAAAATGGCTGGCAGGCTCGACATATTAAAACAAATGCTAGGTTTCAGCGAAACCAGCGAAGGTGCATTCACAACCTCTATCAAAGAGCTTGGGCCATCCACGCTTGTTAGTAAAACAAAAGGCGACCGTGTTATTTGGGCAATCGTTATCATTCTTACTTTAATGAGTTTGCTGGTTGTTTACAGCAGCACCGGTTCGCTGGCTTATAAATACAGCAAAAGCACAGAGAGCTTCCTTTTTAAGCAACTGGCTTTTATCATACTTGGGGTGTTGATTATATATTTTGCCCATCGTGTTAATTATACCGTTTATGCAAGGGTGGCAAAAATCCTTTTTTTAATTTCTATCCCTTTAATGTTTTATACGTCATTTTTTGGCGAAGAGATAAATAAAGGAAGCCGCTGGATAAAGCTGCCGGTTATTAACATGACGCTTCAAACATCTGATTTGGCAAAACTGGCTTTGTTTATGTACATGAGCCTCATGTTGAGCCGCAAACAAAATGTTATAAAAGATTTCAAAAAAGGCTTTTTGCCCATCATAATACCTGTTGGCATAATTTGTTTATTGGTGGCGCCGGCCAATCTGTCCACTGCATTGCTGATAGGAGGCACAAGCGTTTTGTTAATGTTTATAGGGCGGGTAAATTCAAAGCATATTTTAGCTACTATTGGTATAGCAATGGTGCCCGTAATTATACTGGTTGCCATTGCCGCATCTACCTATGACAAAACAGAGCACAAAACAAAAGACCTTCCTTCAATACTATCGGTTGGGCGTGTGCCAACATGGATTGGCAGAATCCAGACATTTATCTACAGCAACAAAGAAGACCAGAATGAAAAACTCTACCAGATAAACCAGGCAAAAATTGCAATTGCAAAAGGCGGATGGCTTGGGCGTGGCCCCGGCAACAGCGAACAGCGCAATTTCCTGCCGCACTCTTACAGCGATTTTATTTTCGCCATCATTTTGGAAGAGTATGGTTTATTGGGGGGCACATTTATTGTTTTTATTTACCTCCTGTTTTTGTACCGGTGTATCCGGCTGTACCAGAAATGCCCTTTTGCTTTTGGTGCATTCCTTGCGCTGGCATTAAGTTTTACACTGGTGATACAGGCAATCGCTAACATGGGGGTAAATGTAAATGTATTGCCAAACACGGGTGTTACGCTGCCGTTAGTAAGCATGGGCGGCAGCAGCTTTTTATTTACGTGTTTGTCAATTGGTATTATATTAAGCGTGGCAAGGAATGTGGAAATGCAGGAAGGCAAAGCAGTAGCTGCGGCAGTAGCAGCGAATGAAGAAGCAAAAGAATAATTTTTTAGAACCCCGGCTGGTGCCTGAGGCCCGGCCGGATTTAAGTTTTGAATGACTGAAGAAAAAAACAAGAAAGCCCCTTTAAACTTCATCATGGCGGGTGGAGGGACAGGCGGCCATATTTTCCCGGCAGTTGCGATTGCCAACGCAATAAAAAAACTGCATCCTGATGCAAACATTTTGTTTGTAGGCGCCAAAGGGAAAATGGAAATGGAAAAAGTGCCGCAGGCCGGCTATAAAATAGAAGGGTTGGATATAGCAGGCTTTAACAGAAGCTCTTTGATAAAAAACCTTGGGTTGCCTTTTAAGCTGATAAAAAGTTTTTTGCAGGTGAAAGGCATCTTCAAAAAATTTATGCCTGACGCAGTGATTGGCGTGGGCGGCTATTCAAGCTTCCCGGTACTGCGGACTGCACAAAGCAAGGGGGTAAAATCATTCATCCACGAAAGCAATTCGTTTGCCGGCAAAAGCAATATTATGCTGGGGAAAAAAGCGACAAAAATTTTTGTGGCGATTGATGGAATGGAAAAGTTTTTCCCGGCCGATAAAATCATCATCAGTGGCAACCCTGTTAGGGCAAGCATTACTAACAGCAATATCAGCCGGGAAGAAGGGATTAATTTTTTTGGTTTAGACCCAAACAAAAAAACTGTTTTGTCTGTTGGCGGCAGCCTTGGCGCAAAAGGTATCAACGAGGCATTGGGCAAGCATATTGACGAGTTTGAAAAAAACAACCTTCAATTGATTTGGCAAACAGGAAAGCCATATGCAGAAAAAGCCAGGCAGGTTTGTGCAGCAAGTAAAAATATTT
>CAYRRL010000547.1:0-2211 GCA_964426665.1 uncultured Ferruginibacter sp.
TTGCCAAAATAAAAGAAGGCGATACAGTGATTGACCTTGGCAGTGGCGCAGGCAATGATGCGTTTATAGCCACAAGAATTACCGGCGCAACAGGTAAAGTAATTGGCATTGATTTTACGGAAGCAATGATTGCAAAAGCAAGGGCCAACGCAGAAAAATTGGGGTTGAACAATGTTGAATTCCGGCTGGGCGATATTGACAACATGCCTGTAACGGGCAATTTTGCGAATGTGATTGTAAGCAACTGCGTTTTGAACCTGGTGCCCAACAAACACAAAGTGTTCAGCGAAATTTACCGTGTGCTGAAACCAGGCGGCCATTTTTCTATCAGCGATATTGTGCTGGAAGGCGAATTGCCGGCAAAGTGGAAAGAAGTGGCGGAATTGTATGCCGGATGCATAAGCGGCGCCATTCAAAAAAACGAGTACCTCGGCATTATTACGGAAGCAGGGTTTGCCAATATCGTTTTGCAAAAAGACAAAGCCATTAATATACCAGATGAAATATTAGCGAATTATTTAAGCGCCGAAGAAATTGCTGCGTATAAAAATGGCAACACAAAAATCACAAGCATTACTGTGTATGCTGAGAAAGCGGCAAAAGACGAGCGGAATTGCTGCGAACCCGGAAGCGGTTGTTGTTAAAATTATTTTTTCACTTTAAATAGTATAGCCAGGAACACAAATCAGAAAGACAGCGGTTGCTGATAAACAAAACACGGCAGCCATCCCAAATAGTTGGGATGGCTCTTTCTACATTAATCTTAATTTATAAAATATGGCAACAGGAATTTTAAACAAGCCGGTTTTAAAAATAGCTGTTACAGGTGCGGAAAGGCAAACAGCAATAACAATGTTACAGGCGCACAGCCTGCCAACATCTGACATTGATGAGGATAAATTGCTGTACATTTTACTTGATGGCGAAAAACCAATTGGCACTGCCGGGCTTGAAATTTTTGATGATTGTGCATTGGTGCGTAGTGTTAGTGTGATTAAAGAATCGCAGGGAAAAGGGTATGGCAAGATCATCAATCATGAAATAGAAAAGTTTGCGAAAGAAAGCGGCATTAACTGTATGTACCTGCTCACAACTACTGCAAAAGATTTTTTTGATAAGCTGGGTTACTGCAGTATTAAAAGAGAAGAAACCCCGGAAGCAATACAACAAACTGCAGAATTTACCTCACTCTGCCCATCCTCTGCTGTTGTAATGAAAAAGCGTTTATAAGCATCAATGAAAAAGAAACTCCTCTTCGTTTGCATCGAAAACAGCAACCGCTCACAAATGAGCCAGGCATTTGCAATTATGCATGGCGGCGAAAATGTGGAAGCATACAGCGCCGGCAGCAAACCAAGTGGCATTGTTAACCCCAAAGCCATTGCCGCCATGAAAGAGCTGGGTTATGATTTAAGCACCCATGATTCCAAATCCCTGGAAGAAGTAAAACAGTTTGCACCTTTTGATGCTGTGGTAACAATGGGCTGTGGCGATGCCTGCCCCTGGATGCCAGCCAAACAATTTATTGACTGGCAAATACCAGACCCTAAGCACATGGAGCCAAAAGAGTTTAATGAAGTAAGGGATTTGATAAGCAAAAAGGTAGAAGAACTAATACTGTCATTTCAATAACTGGCCGTTTTGCCAAGGCTGGCAACGTTACCGTACAAAGTTTTCATACAACAGCCTAATAAAATAAATTTCCACTTAACTTGCAGCCACCAAAAAAAGATTGTTTGCTATGAGCAGGACAGAACAGGTACTACAAGACGTAGTAATAAAATTTGCCGGGGACAGCGGCGATGGCATGCAGCTTACAGGCAGCCAGTTTACCAATAACTCTGCATTGCTGGGTTTGGATTTAGCTACTTTTCCTGATTTCCCTGCGGAGATAAGGGCCCCAATTGGTACGCTTCCGGGTGTAAGCGGCTACCAATTGCGTTTCAGCAGCGATGAAATTTTTACTCCGGGTGACGCCTGCGATGTGCTTGTGGCGATGAATGCCGCAGCGTTGAAAGTTAATGTAAAAGCATTAAAGCCAGGCGGCATAATCATTGCCAATACCGATGGCTTTGATTCAAAAAATTTACGCCTTGCTAATTACCCTGAAGGCGTAAACCCGTTAGAAGACAACAGCCTCGACAGCTATGAACTGATAAAAATGGACGTAACCAAAATGACCCGTGAGGCATTGAAGGATATAACCATGGG
>CAYRRL010000548.1:0-2201 GCA_964426665.1 uncultured Ferruginibacter sp.
TGCTTCATTGCCAGAATATTTAAGTGGCGGCAAAAATAGAGATATTCCGGCAGTTAAGCTAACCGGGGATTTTGCCAAATGGATGACAGTTTTCAGTACAAAAATGGGGAGGCAGAAAAAAAATTTTCAAAAAAAGTTTGGAGTTTCAAATCTCATAATCGTATATTTGCGATATAAAATCGAATAAGGCATTTCAAATGCCCTTTTTAATAACTCAAATCATCGTAAAACAACGATTAATGAACAAAAAGGAACACTGGGAAAAGGTATTTGTAACGAAACAAGCCAGCGAAGTGAGTTGGTATCAACCAATACCGCAGCAATCGCTGGACTTTATAAACCAGTTCAGCCTGCCAAAAACGGCAGCTATTATAGATATAGGTGGCGGCGACAGCTTATTGGTGGATAACCTGCTTGCACTTGGGTATACAGATATTACTGTTCTTGATATTTCATCCGCTGCAATCGACAAAGCAAAGCAACGCCTTGGTGAAAAAGCTTTGTTGGTGAAATGGGTTGTTTCGGATGTGCTCAATTTTGTATCAGATAAAAAATATGATTGCTGGCACGACAGGGCTTCGTTTCATTTTTTAACCACAGCAAATGAAGTTGAAAAATATATAGAGACGGCACAGCAGCATATTACCCCATCAGGCAAAATGGTCATCGGCACTTTTTCAACAAACGGGCCTGAAAAATGCAGCGGCCTTCCAGTAAAACAGTATGATGAAAAAATGCTGACCGGCACTTTGCAAAAATGGTTTACAAAAATCCGTTGTATTACTACTGACCATATCACACCATTTAAAACAATTCAAAATTTTTTATTCTGCAGTTTTCAAAAACAATACAATTATGGCCATTCATAAAAAAGAAGAGTTTAACCAAAAAGAACAGGAGCTGGCAGCTTTTGCAAAAGCATTGGCACATCCTGCACGGATAGCAATATTGAAAGTGCTGGCACAGCACAATGAATGTATATGTGGCGAAATAGTGGATGTACTGCCGCTGGCACAATCTACCGTGTCGCAACATTTAAAAGAATTAAAAAATGCAGGCCTGATAAACGGAACAGTAGATGGACCAAAAAGCTGCTACTGTATTAACTGGAAAGCTTTTGAAAAATTTAATGCTGAATTTAATTTTCTTTTCAGCAAACTGAAAGTGCAAAACGAAAAAGCCTGTTGTTAACCCCCTCCGCCCCCTAAAGGGGGAACTATGGAGGAGAATGAAACGGAGATAATATTTGAAATTTTTAAACCGCCGAAAGGCACAAATAAAGTATAGCCATGAACAATGATTCGCAAATCAAAGAACTCGTAAGAGAAAAGTATTCCGCAATAGCGGAACAAAGCCAAACGCAAAATGCAGCCTCCTGTTGCGGTGCCACATCCTGTTGTGGTGATGGTACCTACACCATTATGTCAGACGATTACACAAAATTGGAAGGTTACAATCCTGATGCAGACCTTGGCTTAGGTTGCGGATTACCAACCGAATTCGCCAAAATAAAAGAAGGCGATACAGTCATTGACCTTGGCAGTGGGGCAGGCAACGATGCTTTTATTGCAAGAAAAGTTACCGGCGCTGCAGGTAAAGTGCTGGGTATTGATTTTACCGAAGCAATGATTACAAGGGCAAGAGCTAATGCAGAAAAGCTTGGTTTGAACAATGTTGAATTCAGGTTGGGGGATATTGATAGTATGCCTGTAACAAGTAATTATGCTAATGTAATTGTAAGTAATTGCGTATTGAACCTGGTGCCGAATAAACACAAAGTGTTTAGTGAAATTTACCGTGTACTAAAACCGGGTGGCCATTTTTCAATTAGTGATATTGTTTTAGAAGGAGAATTACCTTCTAAATGGAAAGAAGTGGCAGAATTGTATGCAGGTTGTATAAGTGGCGCTATTCAGAAAAAAGAATATCTCGGCATTATTGAAGAAGCAGGTTTTAAAAATATTACGCTGCAAAAAGATAAAGCCATTATTATCCCTGATGAAATTTTAGCAAACTACTTAAGCAATGATGAAATAGCTGAGTATAAAAAAGGAAATACTAAAATCACCAGCATTACAGTGTATGCAGAAAAATCTGCAAAGGATGAACGCAATTGCTGTGAGCCGGGAAGCGGTTGCTGCTAAAATCATTTTTTCACTTTAAATAGTATAGCTATGTACAACAATCAAAAAGACCCTGGC
>CAYRRL010000549.1:0-2193 GCA_964426665.1 uncultured Ferruginibacter sp.
ATTCAAAAAGTACTCCCTGATATTTTTCGACAAAGAAGAGTTCTCTATCTGCTGCATATACATTCTTTCAGGGTGCCATTGCACGCCAAGGAAAAACGCCTTGTCTTTTTTATCGGCCCATTCCACGCCTTCAATAATGCCGTCATGCGATGTTGCATTTACCATCAAGCCTTTGCCTAAGCGGTTAATGCATTGGTGATGGGCGCTGTCGGCAATGTCGTTCTTCTTATTGGTAATGATGTGCAGCAAACTGCCGGGTTCAATTAATACATCATGTTTTTTTTCTTCGTCTTTGTTGCGGTGTTTTTTATTTAGTTCTTCCCCTAAATCTTGTGTTAAATCGCCGCCGAGTATGCAGTTGGCTAATTGCATGCCCCTGCAAATGGCCAGCAGCGGCAGGTTTATTTTTTGTGCCAAATGAAAAGCTGCAATTTCAAATTCGTCCCTTGCTTCGTTGAATGTTGAAGGCGCATTGGGGTAATTGGTAACGCTGCTGCCATAATGCTTGGGGTGTGCATCTATGCCGCCACTCATTACAAGGGCATCGGCAACATGCAATTGCCCAAGGTTGTTGCCTTCTGCTGATAATTTTATAATATCAATACCATCGCTTCCCTTTAGCCAGTTCACATATTTATTATGCTTTTCTTCCGTGCCTGTATATGTGAGCGCTATCGTAAGTTTTTCGCTTTTCATTTGCCTGTTGGTAAATTTTTAACAGTTGGCGGCACAGCTATTTTGCCCCGGTAAGCATCATTAATTTATATTTGCTGCCTGCAAAGATAAGCCCGGCTTATCATGCCAGGCTAAAGTGCGATTTATAATGAAGCTACGATTTTTACTTGTCCCGGTTTTGCTTGCCAGTATGGCCAGTGCCCAGCAAAAACCTATTTACACACAATACATCCTCAATAATTATATCATCAACCCCGCCATAACGGGTATAGAGAACTATACGGATATAAAAATCAGCCACCGGCAACAATGGACAGGCATTGACGGTGCGCCGGTTACTACCTATTTGTCAGCCCATGGGGCAATCGGCAAAAAAGATTACCGCACTAATATCACATCGTTTGACATACCGGGCGAAAACCCACGAGGCCATTCTTTTGTAGAGCAATACACTGCGGCAGAAAGCCACCACGGCATTGGCGGCATTGTGCTCACGGATAAAACTGGCTATATCAACAGGTGGGGGGTGTATGCAACCTATGCTTACCACAAAGGGCTTACTACAAAAACCACATTGGCAGCAGGTTTTTTAGCCGGGCTAAATTCTGTAAGTATTGATGCTTCTAAAATCCGGTTAGCCGACCCCGGCAGTTACGACCCTGCACTGGCAAATATCAACAGCAATGTATCAAAAATGCGGCCCGAGTTTGGCGCAGGGCTTTGGCTGTACAGCGCTGAATATTTTGCAGGCATTTCTGTATTGAATATTGTGCCGGGCAAAATAAAATTTGGTATCGACTCAGCCATTTATGGAAGCAGCATGTCGCCGCACATTATTTCCACAGCAGGCTACAAAACTTTTTTGAACGAAGATATTTCATTGCTGCCTTCAATAATGATTCAATACATCAAGCCAATGCCGCTGCAGGTGTATGTAAATGCAAAGGCCCAATACCAGGATAAATTTTGGCTGGGCGGCAGCTACCGCTTTGGCGACCAGTTAGGAGGCTTTGCTGCTATGGCGGGCATCAATGTTTCAAACACTTTTAATGTGGGCTACTCTTACGATATTGCCTTTTCCCAATTGCGTAACTATTCAAGGAATACGCATGAATTTATCATTGGCTTTTTGCTGGGCAACAAATACAGCGATACCTGCCCAAGGGCTGCATGGTAATTAATCAACCAATTTTATTGTTGTGGCTAGCGTGTGCGATTGGCCCGGGTTAAGCGCAATGGTATCAATACCTGTATAAGCGTTGGCAGGCTCAACGCATACAAAAGTTTTATACCCTTCCGGTTGCATGTCGCCGATTGTTTTGGCCACATCTTCGCCGGGGTTCCATACAACAGTTACTTTGCTGCCTGTTTTTGCTACATGTATTTTCCTGTTATATTCTTTGTCTATGATAATACAATCGCCGGTGCTGTTTATATACCGGCGGTTTGTTTCCGTATTAAAATAAAGTAATTGGGGGTTTTGTGTTTTTACTTCAGTGCCAAAGCCATCGTAATACG
>CAYRRL010000550.1:0-2177 GCA_964426665.1 uncultured Ferruginibacter sp.
CGTCTTCAGTTGTTATGCCTGCGCCGGGGAAAACTTCTTTGAAAAATTCTTCGTTCAATTCCCTTTTTTCAACCAGGCCAATTTTTACAATCGTGAGTTTGAAATATTTTTTAGCTGCCTCTTTGTCTTCTTTGTCAAGGCCCAGGTCAGCCAGCATAATATCCAGCTTGTCTTTTTCAAAACTCTTGCTCAATTGAAACACAACTGTATCGTCTTTCTTTTTCCCCATCAGCTGTTTTTGCAGGGCAGGCGAAAAATATTTTAAGATAACAGAGTTTTCTTTTGAGATGCCGCCTCCCACCGGGTTGCCATCTTTATCGCTTTCTGTGAAATGAACATTCAGCACATTTTCTTCATTATTCACTTCTTCAGGCTCGGTCATTTTGCCGCCTTTTATTTGCATCCGGTTCACTTCTTCCTGTACCATTTCATCGGTCACTTTCACTTTGTGCAGCGTCAATTTTGCTTTCTTTAAAGAAGCCAATTCAAATACCGGCTTCAACCCAATTTCAAAACCAAACTCGTACTCAGATGGATTGGCATAATCTAATTTTGGTGCGCCATTTTCCAAAGCCATTGGCTGGGCAAACATATCAGGGTTTTCCTGCTGCAGGTAGGTGTATAATTCTTTCTCAACTGTCCTCAGCACTTCTTCAGTATATATTGCTGAGCCGTACATCCTCTTTACCATCCCGGCAGGCACGTTTCCTTTGCGGAAGCCGGGGATGTTGGCGTTTTTGCTGTATTCCTTTACTTTCTTTTCAAAAGCTGGCAAATAATCGTCTTTGCTAAGTTTTACTGTGATTTTGTCGTTGAGCGGACCGATACTCTCTCTTGCTACTGTGGCCATAACCCTGGTTTTAAATGCTGTCCCCAATACAGCATGAGATGATTGATTTAAAAAAAAGCCCCTTTAGGGGTTTGGGGCAAATTGTCCGGATGATAGGGGTCGAACCTACATGGATTGCTCCGCCAGATCCTAAGTCTGGTGCGTCTGCCAATTTCGCCACATCCGGTTAATATCAAATTCCTAAAACTGGTGCGGCTGGCTCCCGATAGCTATCGGGATTCGCCACATCCGGAAAGGGGTGCAAAGCTAAGGGATTGCAGGCATTTTTAAGTTCTGAAATTGAAAAAAATTGGTTGTTTTTAAATACCATCTCTGGTTTTCGATGGCAGTTTCATTGCATTGCAACCCTTTCATCTGAATGCTATTGAGCAGCAGTATCTTTTATGCCAACAAAGGATGCCCTAACAACAAACTAAGTGTTTAATCACTTTTTCAAGTAAATTCGTTTAAATGGACGTAAAAGAAACGATAGTAAAATACAACCTCAACGAAGAAGAAGAGAAAAAAGAAATTCTCCGCCAGTACCGTGGTTTGCTCAAAGAATTAAAACCTAAACTGAAGCCCGGCGATAAAGAGCTATTGCGTACTGCCTTTGAAATGGCCGTGGAAGCCCACAAAACCATGCGGCGCAAAAGCGGCGAACCATACATTCTGCACCCATTAGCGGTAGCTAAAATTTGTGTGGAAGAAATTGGATTGGGCATACGAAGCACTATTTGTGCTTTGTTGCATGACACTGTAGAAGACACAGATGTAACACTGGAAGACATACAACGGGAGTTTGGCGCAGAGATTACAAAAATTGTTGACGGGCTTACCAAGATAAGCACTGTGATGGATGCCAACAGCACCCAGCAGGCAGAAAACTTTAAAAAAATACTGCTAACACTTACCGATGACCCAAGGGTAATTTTAATAAAACTGGCAGACCGCCTTCACAACATGCGTACGCTTGACAGCATGAAAAGGGAGAAACAGCTAAAGGTTGCCAGTGAAACAGTATATGTGTATGCCCCCCTTGCACACCGCATGGGTTTATACGCTATCAAAACTGAACTGGAAGATTTATCCATGAAATACCTGGAACCTGACACCTACAGGTACATAGCACAAAAACTAAGCGACACAAAAAGGGAACGCACCAGGTATATAAATGACTTTATCAGGCCGCTGAAAGAGAAATTGGAAAAAGCGGATTTTAAATTTGAAATAGTAGGCCGGCCCAAAAGCATACACTCTATTTCAAACAAAATGAAAAAGAAGGGAGTGAGTTTTGAAGAAGTGTATGATCTCTTTGCCATCCGCATTATTGTGGATGCACCGCATG
>CAYRRL010000551.1:0-2161 GCA_964426665.1 uncultured Ferruginibacter sp.
CCAACGGTCGCTATTGGGATATCGCTGCCTATATTGACAAAGGGCAGGTTGAAGAGTTTGACCAGCTAAGTTTTTGGAACCAGCGCACGGGCAGCATATTAAATATAAGGGGCAACGGGAATGTAGGCATTAAAAACTCTAACCCAACTGCACCTTTATCTTTTGCCACAGAACTCGGCAAAAAAATATCACTCTATCATGGCAACACCGGCGATGTAGGTATTAGTGTTCAGGGCAACGCATTACAGCTTTACGTGGATGATGCTAACGGGCAAGTTCAGTTGGGGTACGACGACCGGGGTATTTTCCAGGAACGCTTTGCCATAAAACGAACCGGGGCATTAGCTATAGCGGGCAATACAGGCAATGCTGGACAGGTGCTTACTTCCAATGGCAATGGTGCTGCGGCACAATGGAAAAGCGGCACTAATGCCATTTTTCAAAACAGTGTTTCTTTAACACCACCAACCACTACCCCATTCACCATTTTAAAAAACGCTGTTGTTGCTGTACCCGGACTATCTGATGCATTTAGGCTCACTGACAGTGCCAAAGTTTTGGTGAACTACCAGTTACTATGGAATGGCGCCGGCTGCCTGCTTTGTGCTGACCCGAGTGCTTTTGTGGATGTAATGTTTGATGGCGTATCTGTATCCGGCATCACCATAGATGCGGTTGCCACAAAGCTTTCATCTGCATCAGGCAGCGTATTAATTCCAGCAGGGCCCGGCACCCATTCTCTTAGTATAAGGATTAGCAACGGCGCCACCCAGGATATTTTAGTCCGTGGACAGGTAAGGGGCGGTACCAATATGTCAAGAATTATTTTGCCCAAATAAGAAAAATAACAACCGCCGTTTAATAGTCTTTAATAAAAAATCATATCGATTTATACCAACAATTTTCAATTATGAAAAAGTTATTGCTCATTTTTCTTTTAGGTTTGCTACAAAGCAATTCTGCAATAAGCCAACCACATTGTTTTTCGCTTATTACTGATGAATCGTGGGAATCTAATGGCGATAACCCTGGGCCTGGGTGGGAAAGCGGCCAGGGTACTTGGCTGCCTAATTCATCTTCTGGGGGCGGAGATGCACTTGATGTAAGTAGCCCCCCTAATTATGGATGGGAAATTTTGCCAACACCTAAAGGAATATGGTTGCCTAATTGCTGTAGCCTTACAGGGTACTTCAAGAAAACATTCACTTTGAGTAGCACCAACATAGATAATGTGGTAATCACAACTGGCTTTCGGGTTAATATGGAAATATATGTTAATGGTATTTCTGTGAATCTATTTACAACATTTCTATATAAATCCAGTATTGCAGGAGCATTAAGGCCGGGAAGCAATACAATCGTCATAAAAGCGCAGGGAAGCAGCCTTTCTACTTCATGGATACAGGCAGAATTGTATGATGTTAAGGCTAACACTCCAGTAATATATTCTTCAATAGATAATCTGCCAATCACTTGCCTCCCGCCTAACGAAGGCGTAATATTGACTGCACCTTCTGGCATTACCGACTGGCATTGGTATGAAGGCTCCTGTGGTGGTACTCCAGTAGGAACAGGAAGCAGCATTACGGTAAATCCTTCCAGTACAACCACCTATTACGCCCGGGGGGAGAACGGATGTTTTGGCCCTGGCAACTGTGGCAGTAAAATAGTGACATTCAACAATGTGGCTGGCGTCAGCATTACATCCAATGCTACCAGCAATTTCTGCTACGGAACCAATATCACATTTAATGCATTGGCAACCAGTGGCAGCGGATTGAATTATCAGTGGAAAATCAATGGAGCAGATGTTGGTAGCAATGCTGCTACATATAGCAATGCTGCTTTGTTAAATAATGACGTAGTCACTTGTGTGGTAAGTAACTCTTGTAATACTGCTACCAGCAATCCCCTCACCATGTCTGTTAGCGGTATTCCATCAAGTGTCACCATCAGCATGTTTCAAAATCAAAGCACCACTATTTGCCAGGGTGGGTATGCAGCTTTTACCGCTGTTGGCACCAATTCGGGTGCACATCCAACTTTTAAATGGAAAAAGAATGGCGTAGTGGTGCAAACCTTTTCAAACTCTTTCGATAATACATCATTTTATGACCCATATTCTCTTAATCATTCTCTAAATAACAATGATGTAATCACC
>CAYRRL010000552.1:0-2152 GCA_964426665.1 uncultured Ferruginibacter sp.
TGCTGAAAACGGCTTATTCAGCCGTTTCATTTTTTACTTCATGAATATTCAACCGGTATGGAAGAATGTGTTTGCCATTACTTCTGATAATGGCCTGGATGATTATTTTGACCAGTTAGGAAATGATTTTTTTAGATTGTACCAAACACTGGCAAGCAATACTGAAATACAATTTTGCTTTACGGCAGAGCAGCAGGAACAATTCAATGCCTTCTTTGTCCAAATACAAGCAACCTACCTCAGCTTGCAGGGGCTCGATTACATGGCCACCATAAGACGTTTAGGTATCATAGCTTTCCGCTTCGCAATGATCCTTTCTGCTTTGCGGATTATGGAGCACGGCGATTTGACGGAATGCATTATTTGTGAAGAGAGAGATTTTCAATCTACCCTTGAAATCATCAGGGTGCTGGTGAAACATGCCAGCAAAGTATTTTCAGAACTGCCCGAAGATGCACCGTTGCCAAAGCGAAAGAATCAAAAGGAAAAGTTTTTGGATGCTTTACCGGCCAGTTTTAACAGGCAGGATTACCTGAAAATTGCCGCCTTCATGTCCATCCCCGATAAAACAGCCGAGGGATACATTACCATGTTCTCTAAAAAAGGGCTGATTCATCGGGAAAAGCAGGACCATTATCTGAATCTAAATGCAAAGCCTGCCCAACCTTCGGCTGGGGAAATTGAGGATTCTAAGGAAGTTCAGGAGGGCTGATGAACTCGATTTTGTCAGGGCATAACCTCACAATGGATAATCTGTTGTCAGGCTATAACCTGCTATTTTATTTGTTTTGTCAGGTTATAGCCTTACATTTGTGTACTATTTGTCAGGCTTCAACCTTACACAATTATGAAAAAGCAATTGATATTAAACCAGTTAGATACAAAAATTAAGAAAATGAATGCCTTGTCTGTAAATGATATCCCTTCTACAGGATGGATTAAGGCAATTCGTTTGGCACTGGGCATGTCGCAGGAGCAGCTTGGTAAAAAGCTGAACATTACCCGCCAGAGTGTTCAGGAGCTTGAATTGAGGGAAAAAGATGGCACTATTTCTCTCAAAACCCTGAAGGAAGTGGCAAGGGCCATGGAGATACAATTGGTATATGGCCTTATACCAAATGAAGGCTCTCTGGAGGCGTTAATAGAAAAGAAAGCTACCGAACTGGCCACCCGTATTGTGATGCGAACTTCCCATTCTATGAAATTGGAAGATCAGCAGAATACCGGCAAACGGCTACAGAAAGCCATAAAGGAAAGGGCACAAACCATTAAAAACGAAATGCCTAAAATATTATGGGATTAGAATTGGAATACCTGCCCGGGCAAACACCTCTTGACGAAGATGAAAAAGATGGGCTGCTAATTCCCACCATCACCACAAGAGGCGAATTGGATGAGTTTGAGCAAAAGAATATTGAGGAAGCCATGCAATGGAGTCTTGGCCGCAACTTTAAACCGGAGGCAATCTTTACCGAAGATTTTATAAAGCAATTGCATCAACGGATGTACGGCGAAGTATGGGCCTGGGCAGGCCATTTCCGTAAAACAGACAAGAATATTGGCGTTGATAAATGGCAGATTCCGGTTGCATTAAAAAGCCTGTTGGATGATGCTTTGTTTTGGGTACAGAACAATACCATGCCGCCGGAAGAAATTGCCATTGTTTTCAAACACCGTCTGGTGAGCATACATTGTTTTCCAAACGGCAACGGCCGCCACAGCCGCCTGATGGCCGACCTCATTATATCCAAAATATATAAGCAGCCGGAGTTTACTTGGGGAGCCGCCACCCTCAATAAGGCAAGTGAAGAACGCAATCAATACCTCAAAGCATTGCGTGCCGCCGATTCCGGCGATCACAGTTTATTATTAGCTTTCGCTAAATCCTAAGTATCGCCGCCAGCCCTTCTTCAAATCCTTAGCTTCCTCAATTTCCTTAATACCTGCTATTACCGCTTTGGGGTATCTTTTTTTCTTTTGTTATTGTTATATTTGTCAATAGTTGACAAGTCAGTAAAAAATATTGAAACAGCCTGTTGCTTCGGCTATAAGGCTATTCACTTTTAAAAAACAAGAAAGTGGCGAACCAATTTGGTGACCGGGTAAGGCAACTCCGGGAACAGCAAAATTTATTATTACGGCAAGTTGCCCC
>CAYRRL010000553.1:0-2147 GCA_964426665.1 uncultured Ferruginibacter sp.
TTGGAATTTTCAGGATTTTTCAAGCAGTTCAAAAAATCCCTCAAAAATTTCAAATTATATGCCAAAGCCCTTAAGGTTGCTTTAACATGCTGGTAAGTTATCCACGAGGTAATTAACAATCTTAGTATGCCTTTTGATATAGAGCCATTTATAACCAAAAAAATGGGGAAAAGATTAAAAACACATACCTCAGGATGTTGCCAGTAATTGGAAAACAAAACAATTGCCTTAATGCCCCCCTACCAGGCAAAAACAGAAGGTTATGCCCATCCAACGTTTGCAATAAATTATGTAGTTAAAAAACCTACCCATATACTAAGAATAAATAGTATGCGTTAAGTAGTGAGGCGCTTTATGCCAAATTATCCATTGGCAAAAGAGCCGGCAATTTTATCCATTGCAAAAAATATCCATAGAAACCAATGCAAACGACACTATCCAATCCGTTTGTTCCCTGTAAACTTGTTTACAGGAAACTAGAGAAAACCCTGATTGTACTTATCAGTTTTTTACTCTCTGCAAACAGCAGCATTTTTGCACAAACCACATGTGCCACTGCTACAGCCGTAACAGCCGTTAACGGCTCTTCCTGTACGCCTGGCACTACGTTTAATATCAGCGGCACCGGCACCGGTCCAATTTTTCTTATTTGTGCCACCGGCGGCACGGTAAGCAATAACTGGGGCAGGTTTGTGGCAAACAGTTCCACCGCCAGCATTAGTTATACGCCAGCGGCTAACAGGAATGCCATGATTTTTACGTACACTGGCGCCTGTGGCTTGCCTGTACAATCCAACTGCGCCAATAGTGGCGGCAACGGGGTTACTGAAACCGTAAACTTAACCGGCTTAACAGCGGGCACTACATACTATTTCAGGATAGCAAGGTATGGCAGTACTGGCAACATGAATGGAAACATTTGTGTTGCATCGCCTTTTTCAATAGTAACCGGTACAATATCAGGTTCGCCATTTTGTGCCGGGGCTTCCGTTAGCGTGCCATTTACAAGCTATGGCACATACAGCGGCAACACATACACTGCTCAATTATCAGACGCTTCAGGTTCTTTCAGCAGCCCTACAAATATCGGCACACTTACCAGCAATGCTAATTCAGGCACTATAAGCGCCACACTACCTTACACGGCAAGCGGCATTGGCTACAGGATAAGGGTTGTTAGCAATGGCCCATCGGTAACAGGGGCTGATAATGGTTTGAATATTATCATCAACCCAGCGCCTACCATTACTTCTTCCACTACAGCTTCTGATAAGTGTTCCAGCACAAGCGCACAAACATCTACCTTAAGTTATAGTGCCACAACAAACAGCCCAATTAATTATACTATTACATGGAATGCTGCTGCACTTGCCGCTGGGTTTACCAATGTTGGCTCTACAGCACTTCCGGCAAGCCCTATCAATTTTGCAATAGCAGCCAATACAGCAGCTAATACATACACAGGCACATTAAATGTGAGCAATTTATTAGGTTGCAGCGGGCCCGGTTATTCTTTTACACAGCAGGTGGTAGCATTGCCAACAATAACGGCATCATCAAGTGCTGCCGCAAGATGCTACAATGCAAGTGCACAATCTTCCTTTTTAACTTACAGCGCCAGTACAGGCAGCCCAACACAATACTCAATTACATGGAATGGTGCCGCCCTGGCTGCAGGGCTTGTAAATGTGAGCAACGCCGCCATTACGGCAAGCCCATTGAATATACCTGTGGCTGCTGGTGTAATTTCAGGAACATACAACGGAACGCTTACCGTTACTAATGCGGCGGGTTGCGTAAGCACTGGCAGTGCTTTTTCGCTAAATATACTTACTACACCAACAATCACTGCTGCTTCTTCAGCTACAAGCAAGTGCTACAGTGCATCATCCCAAACTTCAAGTATAAGCTACAGTGCCACTACTGGTACGCCCACTCAATATGCAATAACATGGGACCCAACTGCTATATCGGCTGGCTTTGTAAACCTTGGGCTTACTGCGATAACATCCAGCCCATTGAATATTCCGGTTGCAGCAGGCGTGGCAGCAGGTACTTACAACGGCACACTAACGGTTAGGAATGCATCAGGCTGCTCAAGCACGGGCAGCGCATTTACAATTACGATAAACCCACTACCATCAATA
>CAYRRL010000554.1:0-2132 GCA_964426665.1 uncultured Ferruginibacter sp.
CAAATGCCATCAAAACGGCAAAAATGAACTTACGAAACATGGCAAATGTTTTTAATTTAGAGCAATATGATATGGCCTTTGGTTTGTTTTCTTTAAAGGAGGGGAACAAAACGGGATAGATTCGGATAGCAAACATAACACAAAAATAGTTGGCAATAAAATTAGTTGAATGTTTTTTTTTCTTTGCAAACGATTGATGATTTTTTTTAATCGAAAAAAACAAGCAGTTGGCCATAGCTTTTATAATGAAATCAGGCTGTATTTATAAGTAAAGAAAACAAGGGAGTTGCCGGCACGGCTTTTTGGCAATTTTTTTTAGATGGCCCCTTTGCAATTTGGTGCTCCGCACCTGCATGGCAAAGTGCCTTCGTGATGGGTAAGGCCATAATTGCAGGTAAGTTCTTCGTTCTTTTTTATTTTCCGCAGGGCATAAAATTCCACATGGCAATTGATAACCCTCATATAAGTATTGGGGCTGCAGCTATGGTTCACATACCGTAGTTCGTTAAAGTTAATAGTAGCGTCAAGCGCTTTTCCGTTCCACAATTCCACTATGGCTATGCTTTCATTCAGTTTGCTTCTCCTGTTTGCTTCTTTTTTAGAAATTACCACGCCACCCAGCGAGCCTATTTTTTTCCGTGCAGGTATGCTTTGCATGGCATAAGCGCCAGTGCCATGTATCCTGCTTTTAGCGTTGCGCAAGCTGTATAATACTCTAAATATTGTATCGCCGGTTTTTTGTTTCATCGTTGTTCTTGTGTGGAAACGTTATGCAAATAAACCTAATTGTAAAGGCTTTGCAGAATTGGGGGCGGGTATATTTTGTTTGTTGCCATGAATGGCAAACAATTCTGTTGGTTTGAATCTTGAAGCCACCGATACTGTTATGCCGCTTGAATGGGGGAGGAATAAATCCAATGCAAGTTGCGGCTCATTGTTTTCTTTTGATAAATGCGAAAGGAATACATGGCTCATAAAGGAAGGGCGGTGCTTGATAAACAACTCAAGCGCCTGGCGGTTGCTTAAATGGCCCTGCCCGCCACGGATGCGGTTTTTAAGATGAACAGGGTAGCGGCCATTTTCCAGCATAGCCTCATCATAATTCGCTTCCAGGTACACAGCATGGCACTGTTTAAAATGGCATATTGTTTCGCTGCACACTGCCCCGATATCTGTGAGCACCCCGATACGAATACCATTGCACTCTATTATAAAACTGTGTGGGTCATTGGCATCATGCTGTTTGGCAAAAGCCTTAACCACAAGGCTGCCAACAACAACAGCTTCGCCTGCAATAAATTTTTTAGAAAGGTGTTTTATGAGTATTGGGCCGTGCTTTGCCGTAAGAGGAGTAATATAAACTGGCAATTTGTATTTATTGGCCAAAACTGAAACGCCTTTAATATGGTCGCCGTGCTCATGCGATACAAATATGGCTTTCACTTTTTTTATATCAAGCCCCAGTTGCTTCATCCTTTTTTCCGTTTCCCTGCAACTGATGCCTGCATCAATCAATACAGCATCGGCACTGTTGCCAACATAATAGCAATTGCCATTGCTGCCTGAATTTAATGACGCTGTGTATAATGGCATAGGTTGCAAAGAAAACTAATTTTATTGCTTGCTTGCATCATTTCCCATGCTTTTTATTTTATGTGCTGCAGTGCCCGGAATTATTGTATTTTCATTTATTCGCTTTTATCCATTATGCAAAAACGATATACGCTCTTATTGCTACTCCTTTTATTGTATTGTAATGTAAATGCACAAACAGCGCCTGTTGCAGAATCTGTTGCAGGCAAAGTTATTTGTGGCTATCAGGGCTGGTTTAATTGCTATGGGGATGGCTCTCCGGTGGCGAGGTGGTTCCACTGGAGCAATGGCACATATCAAAGCAATGCTGGCTCGCCTGCGCCCGGCGCAATAAAATTTGAAGCGTATCCTGAAACAAGTGAATACAATAGCAGTTCTCTTTTTCAAACCAATTTGGGCAATACAAATGAAGGACAGCCTGCCGCATTGTTTTCTTCATGGAAAAGTGATGTGATAGAAAAGCATTTTGAATGGATGCAGGAAAATGAAATTGATGGCGTGGCATTGCAGCGCTTTATTGGAGAAACATTTGATGGTTT
>CAYRRL010000555.1:0-2122 GCA_964426665.1 uncultured Ferruginibacter sp.
AACATAGAGAAGTGTTGTATAGCAAATATACCCGTAACTCTTTATAAAAACAAAGAACTGATAAGAAAAGTCAAAAATTAAAAATCAAAACACCTGGCTTTTACCTCAACAGCCCTTTTTTACTTTTGACTTTTTACTTTTATATTATTGTCGACTTCCTCAACTCAATATTATCCTGGCTAAACACTCCCGAAACCCTTCCATTGATATACTCACTTATTAAATCGCCCACAGTAGAAGTAAAATAAAAATTCACCGGGTCTATATCTTTTGTAACAAACATGTTTTCTATCGTCCATTGCGCTGCTTCTCTTACCAACTGTGCTTCTTTATGAAGCTTTAAGTAATCCAGCAACATCGCAGCAGATAAAATAGAACCAAGAGGATTGGCAATATCTTTTCCTGCTGCCTGGGGATAACTGCCGTGAATTGGTTCAAACAAAGCTGTTGAAACACCAACAGATGCAGAAGGCAATAGGCCAAGAGAACCAGAAATTACTGATGCTTCATCACTGATAATATCGCCAAATAAATTCTCAGTCAATACAACATCAAATTGTTTTGGGTTTAAAATGATTTGCATGGCCGCATTATCAACAAACAAAAAATCAACTGCCACTTCCGGGTATTGCAAAGCAATTTCTTTCACTACTTTTCTCCAGAGCCTTGAAGTTTCCAACACATTTGCTTTATCAACTAGTGTCAGTTTCTTTTTTCTCTGCATCGCTGCCTGGAAAGCCTGGTGTGCAATTCTTTCAATTTCCTCTTTGGTATATTCACAACCGTCAGAAGCCCATGTCTGATCTTCGTTGGTTTTCTTTTCACCGAAATAAATCCCGCCAACCAACTCACGGTATATCACAAAATCAACATCTTCGAGTTGCTTTTTCTTTAACGGTGATAAATGATGCAAGGAAGGATAAGTGTTGACAGGGCGGATATTTGCATACAACTGCAAAGCCTTTCTCAATTTCAATAAACCCTGCTCTGGCCTGACTTTAGCAGTTGGGTCGTTGTCATATTTTGGGTGGCCAATGGCACCAAACAAAACAGCATCACTGTTGATGCATGCTTCTATTGTTTCATCAGGCAAAGGATTGCCGGTTTCATCAATAGCAGCAGCCCCCATCAAGCAATAATTATAATTGAACTGGTGGCCAAACTTATTGGCAATCGCATTTAATACATGCACCGACTGTTGTGTTACTTCTGGGCCAATACCATCACCGGGTATGACTGCAATGTTGAAAGTTTTTCCTGTGGAATTGTTATTCATAGTGTTTAAAATTTATGCTTGTTGGGTTTCAAAAATTTCTATATCTCTTTTAATGCTTAATAAAAAGTCAATATCGTCATAGCCATTCAGCAAACAGGTTTTCTTATAAGCATTTATTTCAAATGATTCTGATTCGCCTGTTGCATCAATAGTTATCTTTTGTTCTGACAAGTTTATAGTGAGGGTTGATTCATTGCCCTGCTTAAATATTTTTTGCAAAAACTCTTCTGAAACAGTTACAGGAAGCAACCCATTATTTAAAGCGTTGTTCTTAAATATATCAGCAAAGAAACTGCTCACTACCGCTTTGAATCCATAATCGCCAATTGCCCATGCCGCATGTTCCCTTGAAGAACCGCAACCAAAATTTTTTGCTGCTACTAAAATTGCCCCTTCATAGTTTTTATTATTCAAAACAAAATCTGCTTTTGGTTTTGCTTCATCATCATTTTCATAGCGCCAGTCACGGAATAAATTTTTTCCAAAGCCATCCCTGGTGGTTGCTTTTAAAAACCTTGCAGGAATGATTTGGTCTGTATCCACGTTCTCGATATTGAGCGGGACAAAACGTGATTTAATTATATCAACTTTAGCTTTACCCATTTCATTTTTAGTTTAATAATTCTCTTACATCCGTTACAACCCCTGTTATTGCGGCAGCAGCGGCAGTCAATGGGCTTGCCAATAGTGTTCTTGCGCCGGCACCTTGCCTTCCTTCAAAATTTCTATTGCTGGTAGAGATACAATATTTGCCAGCGGGAATTTTATCTTCATTCATACCAAGGCATGCACTGCAACCCGGCTGGCGAAGCATAAAACCTGCTTCTTCAAATATTTTATCTATCC
>CAYRRL010000556.1:0-2117 GCA_964426665.1 uncultured Ferruginibacter sp.
GATAATGCCCAATCTGTGCCAGGCTGAATATTTAAAATCGCAGGCTGAAGTAAAAGAAGCAGAGCTTGAATTGCTGAATGCAAAAACATTGTCAGATAAGGATATTGTTTCAAAATCTGAGCCTGCTATCGCACAGGCAAAGCTTGACAAAGCAAAAGCAGAGTTGGCATTGGCAAAACTCCACCTTTCTTTTACAGAAATAAAAGCGCCTTTTGATGGCGTGATTGACCGCATACCATTAAAGCTTGGCAGCCTTATTGACGAAGGCGCACTGCTTACAACATTGTCTGATAACAAATCTGTATTTGCGTATTTCAATGTGCCGGAAAGCGAATACCTCACGTTTAAATCACATGGCGATTCAGGCAGCATGAAAAATGTTTCCTTGCTGCTTGCAAATAATGAGTTGCATAAATACAATGGCGTTATTGAAACAATAGAGGGGCAGTTTGACAATGAAACAGGCAACATTGCTTTCAGGGCAAAGTTCCCTAATCCTGACATGCTATTAAAGCATGGCGAAACAGGCAAAGTACGAATGACTGTGCCGCTAAAACACGCCCTCATCATTCCGCAAAAAGCTACTTACGAATTGCAGGACAGAGTATACTTGTTTGTGATTGACAAGGACAATATCGTAAAGTCAAGAGTCATCACTATCAAAAACAGGATGCCCGACTTATATGTGGTGGATGATACAGATTTGAGTGAAGGCGATAAAATACTACTGGAAGGTGTACAGAAAGTAAAAGACGGCGACAAGGTCATTTTTGAATATGAGAAGCCTGAAGAAGTGCTGAGCCATTTGCGCCTGAAAGCAGAATAAAAATGAATCAGCGATAAAGCAGGCATAAGCTTCAGCATTGGTTATTTATTCCATCATTCAAATTTAATTCATCAATTAATGTTCAATAGATTTATACGAAGGCCGGTGCTTTCCATAGTCATATCAATTGTGATTGTGTTTTTGGGTGTGCTTGCTTTAACAATATTGCCGGTAACACAGTTCCCAACCATTTCGCCACCAAAAGTTGCGGTGGTAGCCGATTACCCGGGCGCTAATAATGAGTTGATGGTAAAGTCGGTGATCATACCGCTGGAAAGGGCATTGAACGGGGTACCGGGCATGAAATACATAACATCTGATGCAGGCAATGACGGCGAAGCTACTGTAGATATAATATTTAACCTTGGCACAGACCCCAATCAGGCAGCTTTGAATGTGCAGAACAGAGTGGCATCTGTAATAAATAAATTGCCGCCATTGGTTGTAAGGGAAGGCTTGAAGATTTCGCAGGAAGTGCCAAACATGCTTATGTACATCAACCTGTATTCTACTGATACAGCAACAGACCAAAAGTTCCTTTTCAACTTTGCAGATATCAGTATGCTGCCGGACTTGAAAAGGGTGAATGGGGTAGGCTTTGCCGATATTTTGGGAAACAGGGAATATGCCATGCGTATCTGGCTTAAGCCTGACCGTATGCTGGCATACAAAATTTCTGCAGATGAGGTGATGGAAGCATTAAGTGCACAAAGCCTTGAAGCATCGCCGGGCAAAACGGGCGAAAGCTCCGGTAAGCGCTCCCAGTCATTTGAGTATGTACTAAAATATACTGGCCGTTTCACTACAAAAGAGCAGTATGAAAATGTGATTGTGAAAGCTAATGCCAATGGTGAGTTGCTGCGGCTAAAGGACATCGCCGATATAGAATTCGGCAGCTCCATGTATGATATTTATTCTAACCTGAATGGGAAAGGTTCAGCCGCTATTGTATTAAAACAATCTTACGGCAGCAACGCTACGCAAGTTATTAAAGAAGTAAAAGCAAAGCTGGAAGAAATTAAAAAGACATCTTTCCCTAAAGGGATGGATTATGAAATCAGCTATGATGTTTCAAAGTTCCTTGATGCTTCTATTGAAAAAGTGATACACACATTGGTAGAAGCATTTATACTGGTAAGCATTGTTGTATTTCTCTTTTTGGGCGACTGGCGCTCCACATTGATACCAGCTATTGCTGTGCCTGTGTCATTGGTGGGAACATTCCTGTTTATGCAGTTTTTCGGCATCACGCTAAACCTTATCACATTGTTTGCTATGGTGCTTGCTATTG
>CAYRRL010000557.1:0-2104 GCA_964426665.1 uncultured Ferruginibacter sp.
CGACAAAGAAACTGTTTGCTACAACATTGATGGCGACATAGCTTATAATGAGCCATTGGTGATTGACCCTGTAATGAGCTGGTCAACCTTTATGCACAACAATACAAAAACGTTTGACGAATACCTATACACAGTAGCCGCCAATGACGTGGATGAAATATATGCTTGCGGCTTAACAGATGAAGCAATGAGCATCAGTTACCTCAGTGGTGTGGCGCCCGGTTTTTCAGGCGCATACACTTTTGAACTGAACGTTGACAGGAAGCCACAAACATCCATCCTATACAGGCTCAACTCAAGCGGCACAGCTATTACCGCATGGACATATACAGGCCTAACGACTAATGTGCCTGTAGCTATGGGCATCTTCCCCGACAGGAGGGTATTGGTGGTTTATCAAACCGATGCTGTGCAAATTTTTTCCCCTGACCTTTCTAACCGGTTGTATAATGGCGTAATAGATGCGGTAAACATAGCGCCGCATATTAACGCCTACCAGTCTGTTGCCATAGCAGACGACAGCACTTTTTATCTCGGTGGCATAGCGACATCAAAGCTGCCTTTATCTGTAATAGCAGCCAATGCGCCCGACACTTCATTCGCCAACAGGGAAGGCATCATTTTAAAAATTACAAAAGCCAACACGTCACCAATGGCGTCGTGGGGCACTTATATTGGTGGCAGTTCTTTCGAAAGGTTTACTGCTATTGCAATTACGCCAAATAAAACAAAGCTTGCCTTTGCTGTGCATACAGAAGGCAGCGGCACAGGGTACCCTGCACTTATAAACGCAGTTGACAACAATATTGCAGGCAGCGAATTATTAGTGGGTGTTATTTCCCTTTCAAACCTTAATGCATTTGAAGTATTCTCATTTTTGGGCGGCTCGGCACATGAAGGGATTGCTTCAACAATATCAAGCGCTGCACTGGTAGCAGCAGACAACAGGTATTTTTTTGTAGCTGGCAACACCTACTCCACATCACTGCCCGGCACTACCGGCGCTGCACAACCGGTTCACGGGCTTAACAGCAGGTACCCCGACCAGTTCGTTTCCCGTATCCCTCTTACTGGTGGCACTGGCTCTGGCTTCCGTACCACATTCAATGGAGGCAACGATGTTGATTTAGTTGGCGGGCTTGTTATTG
The DNA here is from genome assembly GCA_964426665.1 of uncultured Ferruginibacter sp. Classification (GTDB taxonomy): domain Bacteria; phylum Bacteroidota; class Bacteroidia; order Chitinophagales; family Chitinophagaceae; genus Ferruginibacter. Next base: position 1,149 of record CAYRRL010000557.1, read on the forward strand.
ATACCCGTACCGCAGATGTGTTATTGTTTGGAACCACTGTTTCAAACGACTTCCCTGTATACAGCCCCAACCCTTACAGCCCTTATTACCAGGACAGGCACGGCCCGTTTACAAATGGTACAAGGGATATTACCTATACTATATTCAGCAACGACCTTGCCAGCAGAAAGTATTCCACATACATCGGCGGCGCCTTTGATGATTACCTTGGCAGCACTGGCAAACTGGAAGGCACCGGGCATTTTCAATACAGCAACAGCAGCGGGCTTACATATATAGGAACCACTATACACTCTGATCAAAACAGCCTTCCATCACAATGGATGAGCGGAATACCGGGCTTTGACAAACAAGTGCCAACTGCCACTACAGATAAAGACAGCCACTTCATATTTGCTATTAACCCTAATACATCCGACTATGGCGATGCGCCGGCCGGTTATGATGCAGGCGATGCCGCTAATTCTGCTGTATCTTTTGAAGACATAAGGATAGGCAAAGCAATTGATGCAGAGCCTAAAGCAAACAATGGCGATATGGCGAATGGCGATGATATACAAAACTATGGCTCAGCCGATGACGAAGATGGCGTGGCAACGGTACCGGCAATGTTTGCCGGCACATCAACATATTCCATCGCTGTTTCTGTATTTAACAAAACCGGCAGCAGTGTTCAGCTGAGCGGCTGGATAGACACAGATGGCAATGGCTCATTCGACAGTTATGAATACGCTACTATGATGGTACCAAACAGAAGCATACAGCAGGATGTGGTATTGTTTTTTTCAGGGTTGCCGCCCTTTGTGCCGATTAGCGGAAAAACATACTTAAGGCTGAGAATCAGCAATGCGCCCATGTCTGCAACCAGTGCCAAAGGCTTTTTTGGCAAGGGCGAAGTAGAAGATTATATCATTCCACAGGCAGTAATTCTTCCTGTGCTGATACAGAACTTTACA
>CAYRRL010000558.1:0-467 GCA_964426665.1 uncultured Ferruginibacter sp.
CTTTGAGTTTTATGAATATGACCAATTAGGCTCTTACTATAGCGACCAGCCAAAAGACAGCAGCCTTTGGGTGACAGAACGCTTTGTGGAGGAGGTAGAACAGGTACGCAAAGCCATACACGCCGACAGCAGCAATTTTTATGTGCTTGGCAATTCCTGGGGCGGCATATTGGCAATGGAGTATGCCTTAAAATACCAGCAAAATATTAAAGGCCTTATTGTGGCTAACATGGTGGCAAGTGCAGTTGAGTATGGCAAGTATGCAAATGAAATATTGGCCAAACAAATGAAACCCGAAGTGCTGGCGGAGATAAGGGCAATAGAAGCAAAAAAAGATTTTAATAACCCACGCTACATGGAGTTGCTTATCCCTGATTTTTACCATGAGCATTTATGCCGTTTACAGGAATGGCCCGATGGTTTTAACCGGGCCATGAAGCATGCCAACATGGAAATTTATACAATGA
>CAYRRL010000558.1:477-1125 GCA_964426665.1 uncultured Ferruginibacter sp.
GATGCAGGGGCCAAGCGAATTTGGCGTAAGCGGAAGGCTTGCCAATTGGGATATTAAAAACCGCCTGAAAGAAATAGCAGTGCCCACTTTAATGGTAGGCGCCAAGCATGACACCATGGACCCAAAAGCAATGGAAGAGCAAAGCAAGATGGTGAAGAAAGGCCGTTACCTGTATTGCCCCAATGGCAGCCACCTTTCTATGTGGGACGACCAGCAGGTGTTTATGAGCGGCGTGATAAAATTCATAAAAGATGTGGATGCAGGAAGCATGTAATAAAGGAATTAATTTGCATCGATAATTATCAAAACTGTAAACAGCAAACACAAAACGATAGATGAAAGAATTGTTACAGCAATACGCAGCTTTTAATGTGTGGGCCACCCAAAGAATAACTGATGTTATTGCGGGCTTGCCCGAAGAAAAAATAATTGCACCAATAACAAGCAGTTTCCCGTCAATGTATAAAACTGTTTTGCATTTGCTGGATGCAGAAAGCATTTGGTGGCAGCGATTGAAACTGCAGGAGCATGTGGAAAGGCCCAGCGAAACTTTTACAGGCAGCTTCGCTGAATTGCAAAAGAAATTATTGCAGCAATCTAATTTATTTAATGACTGGGTAAGCAATGCGACGGAGGCACAACTGCAGC
>CAYRRL010000558.1:1135-2104 GCA_964426665.1 uncultured Ferruginibacter sp.
TGCAGCATGTGTTTGCATACATACGGGAGAAAGAGCAAAACAAAATGCAGGTTAGCAATATGCTGCTGCATCTATTCAACCATAATAGTTATCACCGTGGGCAATTGGTAACGATGCTGCGGCAAAGCGGTGTTGCAAAAATACCTTCTACTGATTTTGCGGCGTATTTAAGGGGGAAAAAATAAATTATAGCAATTAAATAAAAACTGCCGGCCTTTAAAGGCTGGCAGTTTTTATTTTGTTTCTTCATTTTAATTACTTCGTATCATAACTCCACTCCACAAGCGTAGCGCCCCATGTAAACCCGCCGCCAAATGCAGCTATCACAATCTTGTCACCTTTATGCAATTGCTTTTCCCATTCCCACAAACAAAGTGGGATAGTGGCTGCCGTAGTGTTGCCGAAGCGCTGTATGTTCAGCATTACTTTATCGGGGTTAAGCCCCATGCGGTTGGCAGTGGCATCAATAATCCTTTTGTTAGCCTGATGGGGCACAAGCCATGCAATATCGTCGCCGGTTAAATTGTTTCGCTGCAATAAATCATATGCCGCATCGGCCATGCCTTTTACCGCAGCTTTAAATACGGGCTGCCCATCCTGAAAGGCATAGTGTTCTTTTGCATCCACTGTTGCATGGCTGGCAGGCTTTAATGAACCGCCTGCTTTCATGTGCAGGAACTCACGGCCGCTGCCATCGCTTTTTAGCAAGCTGTCCTTTATACCAGTGCCATCAGTTGAAGGCTCTAATAACACAGCGCCGGCGCCATCGCCAAAGATGATACAGGTGGCCCTGTCGGTATAATCAATAATAGCGCTCATTTTATCGGCGCCCACCACCACTACTTTTTTATAACGCCCGCTTTCTATTAACGTGGCGCCCAAAGTAAGGCTGTACAAAAAACCAGAGCAGGCAGCGCTTACATCAAAACCCCAGGCATTTTTTGCGCCCAGTTTATCGCAGGCAATATT
>CAYRRL010000559.1:0-2104 GCA_964426665.1 uncultured Ferruginibacter sp.
CTGATGCAATAATAAATACTGGTATCAGCCTCTCTGGCCTGAGCTTTGGTTGTACAGTACAGAATAATACAATCGGTAATTTTACAGCCACATTAACCTCGCCTGCCAAGGGTATTTTAGTATCAACTGCCTGCAGTACAGTAGTGATAAAAAATAATATTATCCAGAATTTAGTGTATTCAGGATCCAATGCTGCTTCTCCAACAGGTATAGAGGTTAATTCAACCGGTGGCAACAATATTCTTGTTGAAGCAAACTCAGTTACCGGATTGAGTTCGTCTGGCTCAAGTCAAATTAACGGAATTCTTGTTTCCAGTTCTGTGGTAAATGTAGTGGTTCAAAAAAATATCGTTGGCAATATTGTAAGCACTGGCCCGGGTAGTGCCTACGGCGTTCAATTTAATACTACCTCCACCACCAACTTGGCCAAACTGCATAATAATTTTATTTATGGTATCGCCAGCACCAATGGTGTTACAGCAGGAATATACGCCCCCGGCGCCGGCTTGCGGCAGATTGTATATAACTCTGTATTAATAACGAATGCATCAGGCGAATCCCATGCTTTTTTGTGTGGAACAAACACTGCGGGCAGAATAAATTGCTACAATAACAACTTTATTAACCGTTCCCCATCCATCACAAACAGCTATGCTATTTCGCAAACAACAAGCCTTGTCAATACAACTATAAATTACAACAATATTGAGGGCACACCGCTGGGCAGAAGCAACGGAATAAACCTTGCCACATTGGCCGATGTACAGGCAGTTTTTGGTGCTAATACAGTAAACATTCCTCCGGTTTTTTTATCGGGCACCGATTTGCATCTTGCTGGCGCCGGCAACGAATCACTCGATAATAAAGGTACCCCCATTGCAGGCATTCTTACCGATATAGATGACAGTTCAAGGAGCGCCACCACGCCCGATGTTGGGGCTGATGAATTTGGTACAGTATCAGGCGGGGCTTTAGTAATAAATTGTGCTGCGCCAGATACACGTTTTTGCCCCGGCTCATCCTTTAATTTGAATTATTCTGTGCAAGGCGGTACGCCTAATAGCGGTAATATTTACACTGCACAATTAAGCAATTCTGTTGGCGATTTTGCAAACCCCACTACAATAGGCATACTTAGCTCTACTGCAATTTCAGGAGTTATTGCGGTTACAATGCCAGTAGCCGCCTCGGGCAGCTTTTACCGTATTCGTGTGTTGAGCAGCGCACCAGCTTACTCAGGAAATAACAATGGCGTTGACCTCACAATTCAAAAGCCATTCACAGGAACCATTACCGGGCCGGATGCAGTTAACGCAGGCGTTGAAAGCGCTTACAGTGTGGTAGCCCGTTCGGGCAGCATGTACCAGTGGTCATTTAGCGGAGGCGTACAGAATACGGGTGGTAATACCAATTCAGTAACAGGCACATTCAATACAGTTGGCTCCCAACAAATAAGTGTAGCGGAAACTGATAATATTGGTTGTGTAGGCAACACGGTAACAAAAGCAGTAACGGTATCAAGTTCTGCCGGCAGTGCTTGGACTGGCAATGTCGATACAGATTGGGGTAATGCGGCTAATTGGGCAAATAACCAGGTGCCCGGCCCTACAAGCGAAGTGATTATCCCATCTGGCCGGCCAAGATACCCTGTAGTGAGTGCCAATACAACCGTAAAAAGTATTTCGGTTGCCACTGGCGCTGCAGTAACAGTGGCCACAGGCATCAACATCACCATTTTAGGCAATTAATAGAAATACAATTAAAATGAAACCAATAAACATACCCCATTGCCATGGTATACGCATAGCACAGCCAGAAGAAATTATAAGGATAGAAGCATCCAGCAACTATTGCAAAATTTACTTTTCGCAGGGCGGTTCATTGTTTGTGGCAAAAGTGTTGCTGTGGTTTCAAAAGCAATTGCCAGAGCAAATGTTTACTAGAGTGCACAGGAGCCATTTAGTAAACAATAATTTTATTGAGCAAATAAATGGCGGCAAACAAAAGATGATTTTGCTTCGCAACGGCGAAGAGATTGTGATAAGCCGCAGGAGAAAAGTTTTGTTGATGGCAGGATGATTTTTATTGCATGCCAAATGCTTAA
>CAYRRL010000560.1:0-2101 GCA_964426665.1 uncultured Ferruginibacter sp.
TTTTGACTTCCGCTTTAACCTGGGTATTTATTAATTCAACAACCTTTTTTGCTCCAATGCCCACACCTACACCAATTTCTACCGTACCGTTTTCCTGTTTGGTGTCGCTGTTAATCACATAGTTGCCACCAAGGCTTACACTGGCTGGTCCCAGAGGTATTTTAGTAAACAATTCTACCGTCATTATATCGCAGCGTTGTACCCATCTCCCTATCAGCGGAACATAAAACTCACTTTCATATTCACAATTGCGGTCGTAAAAATTGGCCAGGGTGGTTGTGGTATCTGTTCTTTCAACTGGCCTGGGACAGGTGCCTGCCGGCTGCTGAAATTGAACCGGAGGTGATAGTAGTGCTGTTAAAAATTTTTGTTGCAAATGCAGTTTGATTACCTCATAATCTTCCTTAAAATGGGCATAGAGCGAGTATTCGGCTTCTTCGTTGATCATTACTTTCAACTGCGTCATATAGGCCATGTAGCGGTCGTGTACCAATGTATTGGCCTCGGCCAGGAAAGCATTCCGCACTTTATTAATTTCGGCACAATGCAATGCAAAAGGATTTTGTTTCCCCTCTCCAAACAAGGGTGCATACTTTTCTTCAATGGCTCGTTCTTTTTTACTGTAGGCCTCCTTTATTTTTTCTAACTCTGAATCAATGTTTAAAAACTTTTCTTCGGCTTCAAAGAATGTGTAGTTTGTATTCTTCCGGTTTCTTTCTTTCAGCATCCGCAATTGATATGCGGCTTTGGGTGCAAGCCAGGGTATCAGAAAACTTGATTTTCCTGCTAATAACTCTTTCTGCCTTTTTTCCATCCTTATTGCAGCTTCTTGTTCTGCAGCCGCCTGTTTTGCCATTAGTTGATTCAGTTGTGCTTTACATTTTTCTCTGAAAGATCCCCATTGAGGTTGCAAGGTCTCAGACTCTTTTATGCTCATAGGAAAGGAAGGTGCAACGAAATTGCCCAGTCCGAAAGCGTCTTTGGGGGTGTTCATTGCCCATCGTACTTTCGGCTGTTCATCATTTTTGTTTAACATTTGTCTTAGCTCAAATTCTTTTTCTTCGGTGAAAGCTTCTTCCAAAGATTGTTTAAGCGCTTTTTTTGCCGCTTCCTTATTTCCTTTTTCCGCTTCAATTTTTGATTTGGTATGCAATGCCTGCGGATTACGGGGATAAAGTCGTAAAGCCGTATCAATGTACTTGCCTGCCATTTGCATATCGCCCAGGCCATACCAGGCCTGTCCAATGTTATTAACTATCGTATAATCTCCCGGGTATTTTGCATTCAATGTTTGGAGTATAGGTAAAGCGAGGTGTTCGCCACCACCGGTATTTAACATGGCAGCGTAATTGTTGAGATGGGTAGCATTTCCCGGATTTTCCAGTACTACTTTACCCATTAAAAAAGCGCCTGTTTCATAGAGTCCAACGATGTAGCAATTCAACGCAATTTGTGCAAGGATGGCGCCGCTCCCATATTGAGCGACCATCGTATCTGATTTTGCTTTTACCCAATTCAGTAATTCCGGGCGCATGGCCTGTTGTACTTTTGCGTGAGCGGATGTAAGGTGAATTTTTAATGACGCATCGTTCAATGGTTGTTTGCTAATGGTTGCAATCCGTTTTACGTCTTTTACCGGAACTTTCCTTTTGGATTCCAGGTCGGCATCTGCATATTCTTTATCAGAGAATTTGGGCAGAGCTTTTAAGTCCGGCATTTTCACACCCTGTTCTTCCATGGCCTTTTTGGTTTCGGGGTTTTTCATCATTTCCTCTATTTCCTTCATCATTTCGTTCACTTCTTTTTGGGTAGGAGGTTTTTCTTTGGGTTTTACCTGTGCATCGGCAGCAACTACAATTAAGAGAAAAACAGGAACGAATATCTTTTTCATATCATTTGAATATAAAGAATGTTACAGTCGTTATTACGCAATCCCCGCAGTTATTCTTTTACAAAATTGCTGCTTCTCCAATTTTTTCCCTCCCCCCCCAAAAGGGATATTTTAAGTTGATTTTTACCCCTAAAAAGGGGGGCTGTTTGGCACCGAAAATGGATTTTATTTGTAACATTGATAAAAAGTATTTCATGCAACAATTAAAGC
>CAYRRL010000561.1:0-2096 GCA_964426665.1 uncultured Ferruginibacter sp.
ATTGATAAACCCTCAAAACCGCTGCCTTCTATTGCATCGGTTAAAACTGCCATTCCGGTTTTTATTGGCTATACAGGCAAAGCCGTACAAAACGAGGCTGGCGATTTACTTTTTAAACCCTGGCGCACTACAGGGTTCTTCAACACAGCAAGCATTTTTTGTTAAAGCAGGCTTAGCTGAAACAATGACAAATATTGACATACACGAAGGCAGGATGATTGTGGAGATAGGGCTTGCTGTGTTACGGCCTGCTGAATTTACCATACTTCGGCTTATGCATAAAATGCCTGAAGAACCCTGATATTTATGTTTCATTTTAATATTTTCATCAATGCCATTATCGAAGCAAATTGCCAAACATTTCCGGGATGTCCACTTTGGTGGCAACTGGGCAAGCGTAAACCTGAAGGATACTTTAGAAAAAGTAACATGGCAGCAGGCCACTGCAAAGCTGCATAACCTGAATACTATTGCAATATTGGTGTTTCATATTAACTATTATGTGGGTGCCGTATTAAAAGTATTGGAAGGCGGGCCGCTGGATGCAAGCGATAAATTTAGTTTTGATGCGCCGGCCATTTCATGCGAAGAGGACTGGCAGCAACTGGTAAGCAAAGTATTTGAGGAAGCAGAATTATTTGCAAAGCAGATAGAACAAATAGAGGATACGAAATTCTTTGATAGTTTTTTAGATGGCAAATACGGCAATTATTACAGGAATATTGCTGGGATTATTGAGCATACTCACTACCATCTTGGGCAAATATCATTGATAAAGAAAATGCTGGATGAAGCAAATACAACAAGTTAACCAACAGGATAATATTCTTCAAAGCAACTTCTTCCATTCCAGTAGCCATGCCTGGAGGAATGGAAGGCATGCGTGGCATACGGTTTTAATCGCCTCTCAAATCATAAAACACTTTTATCAAATTGTCATCGCCAATCTCTGTGGCAAGGTTGAATGATTTCCTTCTTTTGCCATCAATAATTTCAATGATGGAAGTATTGGGCGGGATAGAACCGAGGTTGTCTGCACTAAAAATAATGGTGTTGGGCCCGGGCTCTAATGTTATTACAATTGTTTGCGGTTTTAATTTAACAGGAAAGCCACGTGATACCCATTTCCCGTTTACATATACTGAAATGCTATCGCCATCTTCAACAGCATCGTCCCAGATAGCGAAAGTTAATTGCCTTGCAGTGGATGTGAGCGTGCCTAATAGCCTTTCATTTTGCTTAAGGGGCTTGTCATTAACAGGTGTGTAGCTGTCAAAAAACCTTTCCTTGTCTTTCTCCCTTGCAAAAAACAATTTTACAGCTATAAAAGATGCAGCGCTGTCTGCATGGCTATTAAAATCCAGCGTAACTTTTTTCTTTCCGCAATCAAGGTTCAGTTTTCCTTTGTTGGGTAGCCCGTTGGCAAAATTATCGGCATACAATACAAGGATGTTAAGCCCGGTGTCCAGCAGTATGTCTTGTGTATAGCCTTTTTTGCTTAGCTCAAGCATATCAATCACACTGCTGCCATTAAGCCTTGCAGAAGCGATGTCGTTTTTTTTGGTGCCTGATAAGTTGATGTACCCATCACGTGTGGGTATATACAAAGTATCGGTCAGGCCAAAGTATGCAGGCGATACAGCAGGGCTAAGGATGCGGCTGGCATACTCGCTGCCCCAGGGTATATTGTTTTCTTTGTAAAGTTTTAGTTCTGCATTTTGTAAAAACAATTTTGCCTGCCCATATGTCTTTGCATTCTCCGCATTAAGTTTTGTTGTGTCTTTAAATGTTTCGCCTTCCCCGCTTTGTATCCTCCGCAGGTTTAGCGTTGGCTGGCCTTTCAGGTCACGGCTCAGGTCGAATGTGCCATTGATAAAGAAAAGCTGCTTTGCAATGCTGAATGGCTTTTCGCTCCTCGCAAATTTATTTTTGCTGATGGCCAGTTCCCTGGCGTTTTTTTTCACCAGCAGCAATTCGTATTCGCCGTTGAGGCTGTCGCATTGTATAGAAATATGGGCAGGGTAAAGCACGCCATTTTAAGGCTTGGCTAATTGCAAACTAAAATGAATCTTGCTGTTGCCTTCTGTGTATTCTGT
>CAYRRL010000562.1:0-2090 GCA_964426665.1 uncultured Ferruginibacter sp.
CGTTGTTTTCATCTGTGTCGTCGAGATGAATACGAACTGTCACTACTTTTTGTAAAATGTCAAGCGGTGGTTGAACCGCAAACTGATTTTGTTTTGTTGTCCAAAAGTCAAAGCCGTTTAATGAAAGTTTCTTGTCAACAGAAATTGTAAGGTCTTGGTGATAAGAAACGTACCAGTTTGAAGTTTGAGGTTTGTCAAAGTAAATACTTTTAACAGCGAAGTATTTGTCGCCTAAAAGCTGTGTCAAAACAGATTTTAAATTGTCATTGAAGATTGTGTCAACCGTTGCTGGAACTTCTTTAAAAAATTGTCTGATAGCAAAAAGGTCTGCCGATTTTCTAAATGTTTCTTTGTCCGAATTTGCTTGGCTTATTTGGTTTAAAATTATTTCAACTTCCTCTGTCGTATAGATGTTGTCAAATGTTGCAAAACCATTTACTAAAAAATCGTCTGTTTGTTTCATTGAGGATGTCGCTTTAAGCTGACGTACAACATTTGTATTTCCGCAACTTTTGTTCATTAAATAATTATTCCTCAGCCTAATAATGAACAAATATTTTATTCCATAATTTTTTCTTTTGCAGCAGCCTGCACTTTGCTTTCCTTGCTCTTATCCAGAAAAATCATCTTCATTGCCACCAAAATCATCAGCACTGCAAATACTTTCTTCACGGTTTCCTGCGGCAGCGAAATGGCAATTTTGCTGCCCCAATAGCTGCCAACCAAAAAGCCAATGGCAATCAACCCAATCACTTTAAAGTCTATTGGGTCGCCAACTTCCTTGCAGGAATTGTAATAATGAATAAACCCAAGTATGCCTACCGGCAACATTATTAACCCCAGCGATGTGCCCTGTGCGGTGTGCTGGCTGAAACCTAAAAAATAAACCAGTGCAGGCACAATGATAATGCCGCCGCCAACGCCAACCATGCCACCCAAAATGCCTGCCGCTACCCCTGTTATTACAAGGATGATGATTGTTTGCAAATCCATGTTCAGTTTTTTAATCATGATTGTTTGGGGAACTTTTGGGCGTAAAAATCAATCGCCTTTTTTATAATTCCATAGGCTGCTTCCTTGTCCTGGAACTCGTCAATCTCCACTACTTTGTTTTCAAGCACTTTATAATTTTCAAAATAATTTTTTAGCACAGCTATAAAATGCTTGGGCAGCTCATTCACATTGGTGATATGGTTTACGGTAGGGTCTTTTGTTGCCACGGCAATTATCTTGTCGTCTTTTTCCCCGTTGTCAATCATTTGCATATTCCCTATTACTGTTGCTTCTACAAGGCACAAGGGTTGTATGGTTTCGCCGCACATTACCAGTATATCCAATGGGTCGCCATCATCGCCCAGGGTTTGTGGGATAAAGCCATAATTAATAGGGTAGTGGAAGGATGAATACACAACCCTGTCTAATTTTAAAAGGCCGGTTGTTTTGTCTATTTCATACTTGGCCCTTGAGCCTTGCGGTATTTCAATCAATGCGTTTACAACTTCGGGTATTTTTTTGCCATAATGGGCGCCATGCCAGGGGTGGAGTACATACATAGTAATTAGTTGTTAGTTAATCGTTATTAGTTAAATATTTTGTAGCCAAGCCAGGCTGCCGCAATACCAAACATTACACTGCCTGCAATGTACAGCAGCGTTGCTATAATTTTCCCATTTTGCAGCAGCAATAAATTTTCATAAGAAAACGCAGAGAAAGTAGTGAAGCCGCCGCAGATACCGGTTGCCAAAAACAATTTCCAGTTTGCAGCGCTGTCATTTTTTAAGCAGTAGCCCAATACAAGGCCTATGGCAAAACTTCCAATAATGTTGATAGAAAAAGTTGCATAAGGGAAAGGCCTGTTGCCAACCAGCATGTTGCTGCCATGCCGCAGCATGCTGCCTATTGCCCCGCCTGCGCCCACTAATAAAAATTCTTTCATTATTGTTTTTGAGTAGTGTCTGTTTGTGGTATGGTGTATTTTAAATCAACAAGCCAGCGGTTGTTTTTCCTTACCAGTTTCAAGTCGGTTTTTTCTTCTTTGTTGAAGCTGCTGCTGTAATTAATGATATGCACAGAATCGTTTGGCTCCTTAG
>CAYRRL010000563.1:0-2089 GCA_964426665.1 uncultured Ferruginibacter sp.
AAAGCTATTTTTAGCAAAACTTGTGTTTGCCAGGACAACTCAAACCAGGCAAAAACGCATTGCTGAAATTTTAGAAAGTGTACAACAGAAATAAAGCAGAAATAAAAACGAAAGAAAAGGCAAATACGATTAACACAGCATGAAGAACCCAAAAAGCACCTATATCATCGTTTCCATTTCCCTCTTCGTTGCCCTGTTGCATATCGTGATTGGCCCGGATTACCAGGGCATTTTGAGGCATTTTATGCGTGGATACCTGATTGACATACTGCTGCCGATGAACCTCTACTTACTGTTGCAAATTGCTTTAAGAAAAAACATATCAGTAAATAGTGCAAGGATAGCAGGCGCTTTATTCACGGCTATTGTTGGTACTACAGTAGAAATATTACAACTTTATAACATTGAATTTTTTGGTAACACATTTGACCCCTGGGATTTTCTGATGTATGTTTTGGGAATTACACTGGGCATTGCAATTGATCTTACCATTATTGCGAAGTTTGAAAAACAGGAGCAGAAATTTAAATGATTGCGGCTTTGGGTAAGCTATATCCCTGCCTTTTATATAAACGGTTTGCCATTCCCTCCCTAATTGCCTATTTTGAAACCTTAACACATCATGCCATGAAAAAAATACTATTGATTGTTTCCTTGTTTTGTATCACCTGCACCGCAACGGCCCAAAACGCCAGGGAAGATGTTGCCAGGGCCTGCCTGAATTATATTGAAGGGTTTTACGAAGGCGATACCACAAAGCTGATCAACAGCCTGATGCCAACGCTGTATAAATTCGGTTACTGGAAAAACAAAACAACCGGAACCTATGGCCCGGATGGCCAGATGACCTACCGGCAGGCGCTGGATTATGCAAGAAAGGTTATGGAGAAAAAGAAATTCGCCAAAGCTGATGCGCCCAAAAAAGTGGAAGTGCTGGATATCCAAAACAGCATCGCTGCCGCCAAAGTAACCGCGTTCTGGGGGGTAGATTATATATTGCTTTCTAAACAAAATGGCCAGTGGATGATTGAGCAGGTTTTGTGGGAAGGGCCTTTGCAGCATTGAGGTTAAAATAAATCAGACAACATCCTGATTCAATTGGTAAAGCCATAACCGAAATTGGCAATTGCAAACAACATAGCAGGCATTCACCATGACAAAAAAAGTAATTGTAAAAACCTGTAAAAAAGGCCATCAATTTTTTAAAAGCAGCGATTGCCCGGTCTGCCCCATATGCGAAGCCGCCCATAAACCAACAGATGGTTTTCTCGCCTTACTGGCTGCACCGGCCAGGCGGGCATTGGAAAACGCCAACATCAGCACATTAAAAGCACTGAGCAGGTATAGTGAAACTGAAATAGCAGCCCTGCATGGTATGGGAAAAACCACCATAACGAGGTTGCAGGCTTTACTGAAAGAAGAAGGTTTGGCATTCAAAAAACAACGGCTAATACAATAGGAATTTGTTTATAAATATTACCACATTTTTACATCCAATAAACCCTACATGCACCTATTTACACTGGACGACATTAAAGCGGCACATGCCAAAGTAAAAACCGGGGCCGATTTTCCGGACTATGTAAAAGCGCTCATACAACTGGGTGTTAAAAAATATGACAGCTTTGTTAGCGATGGCCACAGCATTTTCTTTGGTGCTGAAAACCACCAGGTTATTTCAGGGCCCAAGTATGAAGCACTGCCCATTGCCGGCAGCAGCAATTCCATGCAATTCAAACAATACCTGCAAAGCCACCAGCAGGGGCAGACAGATTATCCCGGCTTTTGCAGGCACGCCGCAGAAACCGGGGTTGATAAGTGGACCGTTGATCTGGACAGGATGACCTGCACTTATTACGCCAAAACGAATACCTGCATGCTGGTGGAACAAATTCCGGCTACCTGATATACCTGGCTAAAAATAAATAGGTTTACATGCACGCTGTTAGTGCCTTCAACCTTTCTGCAGGCCGGCTTCAGTAAATAACAACACAGCCATTATTTTTGCCCTTCCGCCCCCTTATATTCCTTATTTTTGCGGCCTAATGATACATATGAACAGCAATTCCCCCGCAGATAAAGAGGCAGT
>CAYRRL010000564.1:0-2088 GCA_964426665.1 uncultured Ferruginibacter sp.
TATCAGCGTAAGCAACAGCAGGCTGTAAAGAAAAGTGTACAAAAAATTTTTTAGTATGTAGCGGTCTATAATCTTCATGCAGGTGCAGCAAAGCTAAATGAAAAAGGGTTAAGGGTTGTGCAAAAACAAAGCAGGCGATTTGCCAGTTGCGCTGCAAGTATTGGCCTCCCTTTTGTTTTGCTTGAAAAACGTAGTTGCTAAATCATATATTTAATGCGATGCCATTTTTTTCTTTCTGACAAGGTATATATACAAAAAAGAATTTGCTGTTTTTATTTACATGGTTTTAATAGTGAATGATCACTTTACCATCGGCGCCACTAACACCGGCATAACCACTCCCTGCGTAATTGCCTCCGCCACCGCCGCCTGGTGTTTTAGCAGCGCCCCCGCTCACATACCGCAGCAGGGTTGCCGTGCCTGCATTTGCCAGCATGTATCCGCCGGCACAGCCTGAGTGAGGCGAACAGCCCCCATCCCCGCCTTTGCCACCCAGCGTCGCCTCCAAAAAGGTGGTTGCTGTTGATTGAAAATATTCAAGTTTATTTGGGGCGCCATCCTCGCCGCCCTGCCCTATATAATTAGTAAAGCTTACAGGCGTTGCTTCATAGCCGCCGCCATCGCCGCCAAATACCCCAACCGGGGGCGTTGTATTATAAATGATTGAACCAAACCCACCGTTAGCAGTTACTGTTACCGAGCCAATAGTTACTGATGATGCTGTGCCTGATTCAGCCACGATGCTCCCGTTATTCCCGCCGAAGCCACCCAGGCCAACCACATAAGGTATGCTGTTACCTGGTGCCACGGTAAACCATGCACCAATATACCCGCCGCCACCGCCGCCGCCAAAGCCCGAGCCACCGCCGCCGCCGCCCCACGCTTCCACAAAAATTTTTGTAACGCCCGCAGGCACTGTCCATGTACCGGTTACTGAAAAATTCACATGGTTTTTATATTCAGAAATATCAGCCCACACCAGGTTGCCGCTGGCGTTGGCCGAAAGCACCTGGCCGTTGGCACCAGCCGTGCCATTGGCTTTTATGGTGCCGGTTACATTAATATTGCCAGACACATCCAATTTTTCGGTTGGCGTACTTGTGCCAACACCTATATTTTGTGCCAGCATAACAGCCGGAACCAAAAACGCTGTAAGAAAAAATATGCGCTTCATAATTTATATTTTAGAGTGATTATACATTTGTTTTGCATTGTTCATGTTGTGCACAGTTTTATTCAAGCTTAAGTTTGATTGCCCAATAATTTCTCCTAAACTGTTGTTCGGCTGACAAATGTTCTTTATAACCAGGCATTTGTATTTTGAATGTCTTAATTGTAAATCGGGTTTCGCTGTTCGTAAGTCCATGCAGGAAACAATTCGAAACCTTCCATTTACGCCTGTATTTCCTGTATGGTAAATTATTGAGTCTGCTAAATTTACTGTTACATTTTTAATAGGCAAATATCTATGAAAGCCTATTACAACCCCTTCTGATGCACAAAGAGTAGTATCAAAAACGTTTTCGCCTATTACACAAATTAAGGATGTGTCAGCATTTGAATAAGTAGCGATTTCGATGATTGATTTTTTGCAAGGTGCCAACCGTTGTGGCTGTCCATAGATTGTTGAAGTGAGGAATATAAGAAAAAATGCTATTCTCATTAAGCTCTTCATAAGTTGCACACAACTTTCAAATATACGCTACCCTGGTACACATAATTGTTCTGTTTCAATACAATTGTACACCAGATGATATTATGTTCAAAAAGCCGGAAAAAGAAATATCGTTTACAGGCTTACGGATAGCACTTCGGCTTTGCTTAGTACGGGTAACCGGGGCTGAAGATAAACTATGAAATTTTGCTGACAGCCCCACATAATTGTTTTTACATTATTTTACACCCCTAAAACCTCTAATACCAGCAACAAAAATGGCCACACCGGCATACATAAATACTATTAACCCCCAAGGCAACCTTTCCCGTCCGCTCTCAGTCTTGATACAGATGGCCATACAGGAAGATGAGAAAGCATTCAGGGAAATATATGACATGCTTTCCGGTAAAATGTACAGCCTTTGTGTGCGG
>CAYRRL010000565.1:0-2075 GCA_964426665.1 uncultured Ferruginibacter sp.
TGGAAAGAGTGGAAACACTTTTACAAAAACTGCAGGAACAGTTTGCCAAGGGCGACCCGCCTTCAAAGCTGCTGCTTACTGTGCAGATGCTGCAGCATGAACTGGCGCATTTGCAGGCAGTTGCGCCAGCCAATAACAAAGAACCTATAGCTGTGTCAATGCCAATAAATGTTGCTGTTCCTGTATCTGTGGAAGCCCAGGCACCAGTTGTACCCATAGAAAAAAAGCCAGAAGAACCTGTTGAGGAAGAAAAGATAATACAGGTATTGCAGGTGGATGAAGCTGAGATAGAAGCAGAGCTGGAAGAGATAAAACGCAATGCCGCAGCCATTCAAAAAATGGGCACCAGCAGCAAGCCGCAATTATTGTTTGACGACAGCAATGACGATATACCCACGCTGCCTCCCAAACCAGCCGCTGCCAAAAAAGAAATCAACGACCATGCAGGCGAAACAGGCGCATCCCTGAATGACAAATTAAAAGCAGCAGCACCCGAACTTAGCGATAAACTGGTTGACACACCGGTGAAAGACCTGAAAAAAGCAATCGGGGTAAACGACCGTTTTTTATACATCAATGAACTGTTTCGTGGCGATGAAGCCATGTATGAACGCAGCATTAAAACCATCAACGGGTTCTCCATCTACCCCGAAGCCGAATACTGGATAAGAAGGGAACTGAAAACAAAACTCGGTTGGAAAGACAGCGATGATACAGTAAGGCAGTTCGATCAGTTGGTTAAAAGGCGGTTTGCATAAATATATCCCACCACTTTTTGGGTGGCGCCTGCTTTTGAATACACATAGTTTTTAGCGGCTTCGCTTTTTTGTTGCAATAGTTTTTCATCGCTCCATAACCCTGCCAGCACTTTTTCAAGTTCCAGTGCATTGTTGATGCAAATGCCGGCACCGCATTCAATCAAATCAACAGCTTCCGCAAATTTTTCATATTCCGGGCCATAAATAACAGGCTTGCCATGCACAGCGGGCTCCAGCACATTGTGTATGCCGCTGTCTTCAAACCCGCCACCAACGTAAGTTATATGTGCATAGCGGTAAAGTTTTGAGAGCATGCCGATATTGTCGATTATTAAAGCGTTTCTCGTTTCTCGTTTTCCGTTTCTCCTTTCTGGTTGTTCGTTGCCCGTTTCTCGTTCAGCGCTTTCAGTCGTCAAACTTGAATACAGGACAGAGCCGGCAAACACCTTTTGCACATCTATAATATTCCCCTCATGTATTTCATGCGGCGCAATGATGAATTTGATTTCCGGGTTTTCTTTTACATAATGGATGAGCTCTTCTTCATCTTCTTCCCAGGTGCTGCCGGCAACAATTACTTTTCTGCTGCCACAGAATTTTTCAATCAAAGGCAGCGGTTCAAATTTTTCTGCTATTTCAATTACACGGTCAAACCTTGTATCGCCGCTGATGCTTACGTTTTCTTTGATGCCGGCTGTTGCCAGCAATTCTTTCGAAATATCATTCTGCACAAAAAAATGGCTGAAAAAGCCGAGCATTTGCCGCCATAAACTTCCGTACCATTTAAAAAATGGCTGGCTTTCCCTGAATATGCCCGAAACCATCAGCACGGGTATATTTCTCCTCTTTAATTCCGTGAGATAGTAAAACCAGAATTCATATTTCACCCACAGTACTAAATCAGGCATTATCGCATCAATCATTTTTTCAGCATTGGAGGCGCTGTCCATTGGCAGGTAAAAAATATAATCTGCGCCTTTATAACTTTTCATTGCTTCATACCCCGAAGGCGAAAAAAAAGTAAGCACAACTTTCACCTGAGGGCTTTGTTTTTTGATGGCTTCCAATACTGGCCGCCCCTGCTCAAATTCGCCCAGGCTGGCACAGTGCATCCAAACTGTTTTCCTGCCGTCATTTGTTATTGATGGGAATTGTTTCCTGCCTGCTACCCACAGTTTTGCCTTTGGGTTCCATAAAGATGCAACCCTGATACCCAAATGGTAGGAATGGATAAATAGAAGGTAAAGCAGCTTGCCCAAGTTGGTTTGTTTTGGGCAAATCTAAGGATACATTGCGTCAAACGGGTTGGCAATTTAT
>CAYRRL010000566.1:0-2063 GCA_964426665.1 uncultured Ferruginibacter sp.
ATATCCGGAACCCCCTGTAAACCCCATTTTCCTATTGACTTTTTTAGCAACTATGGTTTTATTAGTCCAAACCTGTAAAAACAGTATTCTAAACTTTTTATACTGTTGTTTTTTAAAATGTATTCATGTAAACAATGCTTGTTTTGTGTTTTTTGCGCTGGCAAGCAATAAAGTCCAATAAAAGAGATGAAATACCGGGTACTGCTTTTTTTGTTTGCAACACTGTTTGTGATGAACCTGTTTGCCAAAAATTATTATGTTTCGGCTACAGGCAATAACACCAAGGACGGCCTTACGCCAGCTAACGCATGGCAAACAATTTCGAAAGTCAATTCTTCTTTTGCAAGTATGGCGGCTGGCGACAGTATTCTTTTTAAAAGAGGCGATGTTTTTTTTGGGAGCCTGATTATTGGCAAGTCAGGCACAAGTGCCTTGCCAATAACTATTGATGCGTATGGCACAGGAGCCAAGCCGGTAATATCAGGGTTTATTTCGGTTTCCCCCACATCCTGGGTTTCTGTTGGTAATGGTATTTACCAGGCACTTGTTCCAGGAGCCAAAGCATCGCTTAATATGGTTACAATTAACGATGTGCCTCAGGCTCTCGGCCGTTACCCAAATATTACCGCTCCTAATGGAGGGTACCTTAACTATGAAACATTTTCAGGCTATACTTCTATTACTGATAATGAAATGGACGCTTCCACAAACTGGGTGGGGGCAGAAATTGTTGTGAGGAAAAACCTATGGGTGCTTGACAGGTGCCTTATTACTGCCCATTCTGGAGGCACATTCACTTTTACAAACGCCGAGCGTTCAACAAACGCAGGTACAGCCGGCTTCGGCTATTTTATTCAAAACGACCCACGAACGCTTGACCAGTTTGGCGAATGGTATTTCAATAAAACCACAAAATACCTGCAGATATATTTTGGTACGGCCGTACCTTCATCATACACAATAAAAGCAAGTGGCGTAGATACGCTTCTTTATATCGGTTCAAAGAATTATATCAACGTTAAAAACATTGCTTTTGATGGTTCAAATGCTGATGCCATCCTGGGTTCCAGCAGCAGCTATGTTAATATTGTAAACTGTGATTTTACTAATTCAGGCAGCCATGCAATTGATATTGGTGCGGTTTCAAACTTGGTGATTGACAACTGTACTACAAACAGAATGTTGAGCAATGGCTTTTTCATCTGGAATTCAAAAACTTCAAATGTAACAATAAAAAATTGCTCAGTTAAAAATGTGGGCTATATCCCGGGCATGGGCTATAGCGATGCCAGGGCATACAAAGGCAT
The DNA here is from genome assembly GCA_964426665.1 of uncultured Ferruginibacter sp. Classification (GTDB taxonomy): domain Bacteria; phylum Bacteroidota; class Bacteroidia; order Chitinophagales; family Chitinophagaceae; genus Ferruginibacter. The sequence goes on from CAYRRL010000566.1 coordinate 1,308, forward strand.
ATATGCGTATGTACTAAGCAATCTTACGATGGAAGGGAACAGGGTTGATACAATCGGTTGCGTCGCTATGGAATTTCAGGGAAGTAATGTACTGGTTAAAAATAACGTGGTCAATTACTTTGATTTTATAAAAGATGATGGCGGCGGTATTTATTCTTATGCTTCCGGTACAGATGCAAACCCTGGCCCTGCATTTACCAATAGAGTGGTTACTAATAACATTGTAATGAATGGTGTCGGCGCTCCATATGGGCGAAGCAATACAAACTTATATGCTTCAGGTATTTATATGGATGGACGTACGATGAATGTGAGCATACTTAACAATACAGTTTTTAGTAACGCCAAAAACGGGATCCATCTCAATAACCCAAACAATATTATCATCAGGGGCAATACTTCTTACAATAATCTTAATGCAATGAGCATCATGCGGTGGTCAAGCATTGGGGCGCTAGGGCCTCTTACTATTTCTAATAATATATTTTACCCAAAACTGGAAAGCCAAAGGAACTTTTATTATACCAACAATGCTATTAACGAACCAGCAACAAGCACTTTCGCTGGTATATTGCAAGCCTTGGGCGATATAGACAGCAATTATTATAGTAACATTAATCAAGCCGGTTTCAATTCAGAGTTTTATGCTACAACTGGCGGTGCCCGTGTAGCCACTTCTCCTTTGTCTTTAGAGGGATGGCGCTTAAATGGTTTGAATGACAATAATGGTAAAAAAGTTACTAAGTTGCCTGTAGC
>CAYRRL010000567.1:0-2062 GCA_964426665.1 uncultured Ferruginibacter sp.
CCGGAGCAAAAGCCCCTTGCTTTCTCGGATACCCCGAATGGTTTCACCAAAGTTTTTCAATTGCCAAAGTTTTGACTTGTCATTCTTTGTCAAATATATTTTATTTTATCCTTCTTTTGAATAAAATAAGGACATAGCATGCAATTTTTTTCAATTTCGTTCAACAACTCCCTCAAACTGGAAAGCACAACAATAAGCCTGCATAGATTTGCCTAAAAAACAATGGCAAACAACGAAGAACAAGACTTTTTTGATGTTCCCAAGCTGAATTACCTAACCCCGGAACAGGTGAGGGCATACCCCCAGTTTGCAAACGCCACCGATGAGGAGGTAGAAAATATTATTCATAGCCTGTACGAACTGGGGCAGATAACCAGTGCAATCATAAGCAGGGAGTTAAAATCCCAGGAACCTGACCAGGAAAGCGAAAAAGATTAAAAAAAATTTCACAAAGTGTTGATTATCAATATATTTGTGTTGTAAAAGGAAGGTAATCCCTTAATCCGTATATCAAAAATCCAAACCAATGAAAACTAAAAGTCCTAAAGTAATTCCTATTGAAACCCATGACAAATTTGAAGGAAGAACTCCGCTTAAAGAATGCAGAAAGCTCCTGAAAGCGGATGAACGAAATCTCACGGATGAGGAAGTGCTGGCGATAAGAGATTTTATACACTGTCTGGCCAAAATGTATCATGACTACTATATGCGTTGTAAAAGGGGATTGCACAAAAGCAGAGTAATAACATTTGATAATCAGAATAACGATGAAAAAGAGAGCCATTCTATATGTGCGGGTGAGCACAGACGAGCAAGCTGACAGAGGTTATAGTTTACAACACCAGGAAGACCGGTTACGCAATTACTGTTCAATTAATAATATTGAAGTGGTTGCCTTTTTCCGGGAAGATCACTCGGCTAAAACTTTTGAACGGCCAGAGTTTAATAACCTGCTTGAGTTTGTGCGCATAAATAAACGGGTGGCGGATGTGCTGCTGTTTCTGAAATGGGACCGCTTTTCAAGAAATGCCGGTGATGCGTACTACATGATTAATACGCTCAATCGTTTGGGTATAGAGCCACAAGCGATTGAACAACCGCTTGATTTATCTATCCCCGAAAATAAAATCATGCTTGCTTTTTATCTGGCAGCACCTGAAGTGGAAAACGACAGGCGTTCGCTGAATACGATTGCAGGTATGAGAAGGGCAAAGAAGGAAGGCCGGTGGATTGCCAAAGCTCCTGCCGGTTATAAAATGTCCAGGAATGAACGGAACCAGCCTGTTGTTGTTAAAGACCCTTTAACCGCTCCTATAGTCCGCTGGGTATTTGATGAAATTGCCAATGCCGTGTACAGTGCCGAAATGATATACAAGAAGGCACTGGAAAAAGGTCTAAAAGTAAAACGGTCTAACTTCTTTGAAATGATTAAAAATCCTTTCTACTTCGGAAGGATTTATATACCTGCATATAAAGACGAAGATGAACAATATGTAACAGGTATTCATGAGCCGTTAATCAGTGAACAGCTTTTTAACGAGGTTCAGGATATATTAACCGGCAGGCGCAGAAAGTTTCCTACCAAACAAACGGCGATTGATGAACTGCCACTCAGGGGCTTTTTGAAGTGCAGCCGGTGTGGTGCCAATCTTACCGGAAGTAAATCAAAAGGAAGACACCAGTACTATTATTACTACCACTGTACCCCTCAATGCGGCGAACGCATCAAAGCTCCTGATGCCAATGCGGCAATATGTGCCGAAATTCAGCGGGTGGCTCAAATTCATAAAGTAAACTGTTCTGTATTTGAAAAGGAGGTATTGAGCCTTTTAGGAAGAGAATTAAAGGAAACGGCGGCTTCAAGAGGAAAGATGCAGGAGGAACTTCAGAAACTTAATGACAGGCTTAACAATGCCCAGCAATTGCTGCTGGATGGAAACCTGGATGCGGCAGACTATAAGGGAATAAAGGCCCGCTATGAGCCTCAGATACGAAATCTGGAGATGAGGCTTAGCCAAACCGATGAGGCCAACTCAGAGCTTGAAAAATACCTTACGTTCGG
>CAYRRL010000568.1:0-2060 GCA_964426665.1 uncultured Ferruginibacter sp.
GTAGTGGAAACACTTTTGTCAACTACTGTGCTGTTGTTTTTTGAATTTGTTTTCAAAGCATTTTTCCGGGCCAAGAATGACAGCATCATCAGCAGCGGCTTTATCAGCGCTGTGGTAAGGTTTTTTTACAACACTTTTTCCGGCGTTGCCAATTTGTTTGTGAGCATGGCCGAGTGGATACTAAGGTATATTTTTAATGTAAAACTGAATGACAAAAAAGACGCTTTTACAAAAATAGACCTTGAGCATTTTGTAAACCAAAGCAAACACCACGAAGAAGAAGATTCAACAGAAATAAACAAAGAGTTGTTTGAAAATGCGTTGTCGCTGAGCGAAAAAAGGATAAGGGAGTGCCTGATACCCAGAAGGGAAATTGAAGCTGTGGATATGAAGGCAAGCATTGGCGAGCTGACAAATAAATTCATCAGCACCAAGCTCAGCAAGCTGGTGGTGTTTGAAAACGACATTGACAATATTGTGGGCTATGTGCACCAATTGGATTTGTTTAAAAACCCGCCGGATATAAAATCAATTTTGCTGCCAATACCGTTTATTCCTGAAAGCATGAGCGCAACCGATTTAATGAATAAATTCAGCCGTGAAAGAAAAAGCATTGCATGGGTGGTGGATGAATTTGGCGGCACTGCCGGCATTGTAACAATGGAAGATTTACTGGAAGAAATTTTTGGCGAAATACGTGACGAGTATGATACAGACGAATTGATAGAGAAGCAAATTTCTGCCAATGAATATATTTTCAGCGGAAGGATAGAGCTGGATTATATTACTGAAAAGTATGGGCTGGAATTCCCCGACAGCGAAGGCACAGAAACGTTAAGCGGATTTATTATCCAAAACCGTGACGAAATACCAAGGCAAAAAGAAATCGTAATAACTGGCAACTACCAGTTTGATATTTTAAATGTAAGCGGCACCCGTATAGAAACGGTGAAAATGAAAGTGCTGAGGCAGGCATATAATAATTAACCTGCAATAGCATCAATTTTTTTTGCCAAAACCCTGTCTTTGTCCGTAACCACATTGCCTGCATCATGTGTGTTCAGCCAAATCTCTACTTTGTTATATACATTTGTCCATAGCGGGTGGTGATCCATTTTTTCTGATTCTATTGCCACCCTTGTCATAAAGGCAAATGCTTCTGAAAAATTTTTGAATGTAAATTTTTTATAGAGAGTATTGTTTTCTTCCTGCCACATAATAATTAGTTTATTTACATAGTGATTGATAAAATTACGGATACCGGATAAAGAAGTACGAATGGATACATTCGAAATTCAACACTCTCAATTCGAACTTAGAATATCAGGTGCTGCTTGTTCTTTATCTTTTCATTTGTCATCTCAATTACCAATTGCACACCAGGCAATGATTTGATTGACTGTACCAGCCCATTTAATTCATTTGCTTCCACAGGGTCGCCTTTTATAAGCCATAAAAAATCAAGGTGCTTAAACTCGGGCAATAAATATTCGCCGTCAAATTGGTTGTTGTACAGGTAATGGGTTATGGAAACAGCCGGTACTTTGTATTCGTAAATGGAGAAAAAATATTTGCGGCTTTTTTTTGTAAGCTGTATTTCATAATCGTGGTTCACCCTGAAGTCGAAGCCCAGTACCTGGTTAAGGTGCCAGCTCATCTGGTAATTTTTTAATGGCGCCACAATGCCCAGCAACACAGAGTCTTCAAAAAACTCCTGCGCTATGGATTCGTTGTCTATTTTTAATTTCATGAATATCGCCGCCTATTGAAATATTAAATCAAAACTCAATTCTTCATTCCCCCTTCTCAACTTCACCTTTGTTGCATCGCCTTTATTAAACTTGCTTAATGCCTCCATATACGTTTGCACATCGGTAAATGTATGATTGCCTAATTGATATAACACATCGCCTGCCTTTATACCGATTTTTTGTGCTGTCTTTCCTTCACTAACACCATCCACTCTTACCCCATCGCCGCTGTATGTATAGTCCGGCATAATACCCAAGGTTACTTTGAACTTTGTGCTTGTGCCCATCTGCATTTCTTTTGTTTTTGTA
>CAYRRL010000569.1:0-2060 GCA_964426665.1 uncultured Ferruginibacter sp.
TCTCTACTGCCAATCTGGTTGCTTATTCAAATTGTTAACAAATTTTTTAAACAGGATTGAAAGCCCTGCAAACGTTTACAGCGTATCATTCTCAAAAATCCAATGCCTCTGGCAACGTTGCCGTAAATAACTTTCAACAGGTTGGGCATCATTAAATAAATTGTTCTAAATGCAGTACCCGCCTGCATTTCGAACAATTCAAAAAACCTTAATCATCATATAAAGGCACCCATATTTGCCCAGACAGGCCCAAAAAACAAAGTAGTTTTGCCATATCAATTAATGATGTTTAACATGAAAAAAGCAATTACCTATTTCGTTTTAGCTGCCGGCATCGCTTCATTGGCGTCCTGCGCCACAAGCAACGGCATTACCGTTGATGACGTAGCAAACGGCAAAGGCAAATGCAGCAGTTGCTCTGGAACATATACACCAACAGCAGCTTCACTGGTTGTAAAGAAAGAAACAAAGAAAATGCTTCAATCGCCGGTTGATAAAATGGCAGGCGCAGAAGTGGACGAGTTTACTTATTACCTTGTGCTGAACGAAAACAAAACATTTTCAACTATAGTTAATATCCACAGCACTAAACAATACGACTTCCGTGCAGGCACTTTCCAGGCCAAAGGCGACACAATCAATTTGAATTACTACAAAAACCTGCACTCAGAATATTTAACTGACAAAGTAGTAGTTGACAATAAGAAACAGGAAGTGTATTTTTTAAACAGGGATTTAGCCAAAACCACAAGGCTTAAAATACTGAATGAACTTTAATTCATTTTTTGCTTCATAAAGTTTTATAAACAGTGCGGCCCCAACAAGTTGGGGCCGCACTGTTTATATCAATACTACTTTCATTATTCGTTTGCATTAAACCCTTTTCACCTAAAGGCTGCTTACCACAAAGAGTATTATATTGCGGCTCAACAAAAAGCCCGGCCGTTAACCGGGCAAATTCATTGGGCGGAAAAACTACCTCGGCGTATTTTCATCAAAGTAAGTACTCACGGCTTTGTTCCAGTTGTCAAGATTTTCCTTGCCGGCTTCAAACATTTCTTTATTGTTCTGGTTGTATTTATCGCTTGCTGCATTAATATCATTTACCGCTTTATTGTAAGCATCCACATCCTGCTGCGTATGGTCAGATTTCCTTTCGTAATCTTTCTTGATGGTTTCAAACCTTTCTTTTACCAATAAAAAATCAGTGATTGGTTTTATATAATCATTTGCTTTCCGTGTATAAAACTGCATCATCTGCTTGCAGGCACCTTTTAATGAATGGTCGCCGGCATAAGGCTTAAGGGTTTCCAATTTTACCAATGCCTCCTGTGCATATTTCAGCAAGGCATTTTTGTCCTGTTCAATGCCGGCAATATTATTTTTCTCAATAGATTTAGAAAGATTTTCTGATTGCAGGTGCGGCTTGAAAAAAACAAGATAGACTTCATGGTAATGCTTGTTGACAGCGCCTACTGTTTTCATTTTTTCCCCCATTTCGTCTTTTGAATCAACCAGCCTGATATTGTTTTGCGATGCAAATAACTTTTGTGCATTGCTCATCCTTTCATTTGCCTCTTTCAGCTTTAAGTCAATAGCTTCCTGAAGCATGAGGTAGGCCTCCATTTCATCATAGCTCTGCTCTGCTATTTCCTCCATATTCACAATTTTTGCATAATCGTCATTCAGCACATTGTAATAAAATTTCATAAAGGCGGCAGAACTGTCCCTGTAGGCAGCATCGCCTTTAAACTTAGGCATGCCGCTAATGTTCATCCTGCTTTCCTGCACTTCGTCCAGCAGTTTCTCCCTTAGCTTCTCCACTTTCCTTGCCCGCTTGCCATGAGAAACTGCACTGTTGTAGCTAAGGAATTTTTTGGTGGTGTTGTCGTGCTGTATGCCGATGTAATGCATGTATTCGCCGGGGTCTTCAAAATTTTGCGCTGATGCAGCAGGTAAAAAAAAGCATGAAACCAACAGCGTAATAATGATTTGATTTTTCATTGCCAGTTGTTTTAGTGATTAATAAATTTATTTGTTTATCCAGTCAAGCATAATAT
>CAYRRL010000570.1:0-2058 GCA_964426665.1 uncultured Ferruginibacter sp.
CGTGTTGCAGCTGCGTTTGCACCCGGCAATCATTGCATTAAAAAAAGAAGTAGCAGAAAGCCCGGCAGAAAAAAAATTTGATATAGACCTTACATACATCACCTCCCGGGGAAAATGGTATTTTACGTCGTGGAAAGGCGATGTAAAAAAATCAGGCGGCGTTGCCACCAATATTGGGGTACACTTTTACGATATGCTTCATTTTGTATTTGGCAATGTAGTGGATAATAAACTTCATTACCGGGACGATTTTAAAGCCGCAGGCTTTATTGAATATGAAAAGGCAAGGGTACGGTGGTTTTTATCAGTTGACGCTAATGATGTACCAGCGCCAATGCTGGCGGCGGGAAAAAGAACCTACCGCAGTTTAACGATGAATGGGCGGGAAATAGAATTTTCGGATGGCTTTACCGATTTGCATACACGTATTTATGAGGATATCCTGAATGGCGGCGGCTTTGATTTGGAAGCCAACCGTGTGGCTATTGAAACGGTAGGCAACATAAGGGCCCAGGAACCATTGGGGCTTGTAGGCGATTACCACCCCTTCTTAAAAAAGTAAAATGAATTACACCAAACACGAAACCGCAATTGTGGACGAAGGAGCACAAATAGGCGAAGGCACACGTGTGTGGCATTGGGTGCATGTATGCGGCAAGGCAGTAATAGGAAACAAATGTTCCCTGGGGCAAAATGTTTTTGTAGGCAATAAAGTTGTTATTGGCAACAATGTAAAAATACAGAATAACGTATCCGTGTACGATAATGTAACATTAGAAGATGATGTGTTTTGTGGACCCAGCATGGTGTTTACCAATGTCTACAACCCACGCAGCGCTGTTACAAGAAAAGACGAATACAGGGATACATTGGTAAAACGTGGCGCTACGCTTGGTGCCAATTGCACCATAGTTTGTGGTATAACCATTGGAGAATACGCATTTGTTGGTGCTGGCAGCGTGGCTAATAAAGATGTGCCCGCATTCGCTCTAATGGTTGGTGTGCCTGCAAAACAAATTGGATGGATGAGCCGCTACGGCGAAAGAATTGACTTGCCTTTAAAAGGGGAAGCCTCTTACACATGCCCTTATACTGGCGACATATATATTTTACAGGGAAATGAAATATATATCAAAAAATAAAACTGATAACATCCCGATAACAAAATAAAGTTTCTGATGAAAATTTTTCGGGTTTGCTTTGTCAAACCAAACTTTCATTGAAACCGCCGGCTCTAAGCAAAGCAACCAGCAAACAATGTGCGGCATTTCCGGCATAATAAACAAAGGGCAGCATAGCTATACAGCAAAAGATATTGCTGCGATGACGAATGTTGTAAGCCACCGTGGGCCGGATGACGAAGGCTATGTATTGTTTACCGGGGATGCAGGTTTTGTTACTGCAGGCGGCGAATCAACTTCCCGGGGTACATGGGAAAGCGATGTGCTATACAAACCATCCATAAATATTGCAGCAGGCGAAACAAATTATGACATTGCTTTTGGGCACCGCAGGCTTTCTATACTCGATCTCTCTGCTTATGGCCATTGCCCTATGAGTTATGCAAATGGCCGTTACTGGATAACATTTAATGGAGAGATATATAATTTTAACCAACTGAAAGAAGAACTGGGGCAACTTGGCCATCATTTTATTTCGCATACTGATACAGAAGTGGTGCTGGCAGCTTACGCACAATGGGGCGTTGGCTGTTTGCAAAAATTTAATGGCATGTGGGCTTTTGCGATTTATGATATTGAAGCGAAAGAAATTTTTTTAGCAAGAGACAGGTTTGGCATCAAGCCATTGTACTACTGGGCGCCGCCAGGCAAACCTTTTTGCTTTGCAAGCGAAATAAAACAATTTACTGTGTTACCAGGCTGGCAGGCTACACTTAATGGGCAGCGTGCATTTGATTACCTGGTGTACAATATGACTGACCATACAGATGAAACAATGTTTGCCGGCGTGTATCACAAAACGGCAGGGCATTATTATAAATCATCTGAAAACAATATCCAAACGGATAAAAACTGCAGGGAACAACTAATAAAATGG
>CAYRRL010000571.1:0-2057 GCA_964426665.1 uncultured Ferruginibacter sp.
AGGGTAAATCCCCACTGCTTCCCGCCTGTTTCCCCCCTGCCGGGTACTTGATACTACTTTGGCATCGTTTGCACAAAAAGCCGGCACTGCCACGCCTATTTTTTTTACCTTACAGGCGAATGAAATGCTTGCCAAGCCTGCATTCCATTAACAAATTTTATAAACATATTTTATTGAACACCTGATTATTTCCCCGCTTACCAATGACGTACTTTATTAAAACATCCATACAGGCAATCCTTTTGTTTATTTCGTTTAATGCCCTTGGGCAGGATATGTGTATGCCGGTTGGCTGGGCTACGCAAAATGGCGGTGTTACCGGCGGCGGAGCAGCAACACCAACTGTTGTAACAACCTACACCGCATTGAAAAATGCCATTACTAATTCGTCGGTTAAAGTAGTACACATATCAGGAGTAATTACTGTGCCGGCAAATGGCAAAATCAATTTCCAGGACCAGACAGGCAAAACAATTTTTGGCCTGCCGGGCGCCAGGCTTATTTCTGCCGACCTTACTGCTGCCGGCTCAGGTATTTTGTATGTGAAAAGATGCACCAATATCATTATCCGCAATATTGTATTTGAAGGGCCGGCTGCTTTTGACGAAGACGGCAATGACAATGTAACCATTGAGAGTTGCACCCGTGTGTGGATTGACCATTGCGAATTCCAGGATGGCATGGATGGAAATTTGGATATTAAAACAGCATCCGATTATGTGTCGGTTACCTGGTGCAAATTCACCTATCTCAAAGCACCCATACCTGGTGGCTCCGGCGGTTCAAATGACCACCGCTTTTCTAATTTGTTTGGTTCCAGCGATGATTCATTTGATGACAGGACACACTTAAATATTACCATGCAATACAACTGGTGGGCACAAGGCTGCAAGGCAAGAATGCCGAGAGTAAGGTTTGGCAAAGTGCACATGGTGAATAATTATTTCAACAGCACTGTTGCCTCTCAATGTATCCAGGCGGGCTTTGAAGCTGATTTATTAGTAGAAAGCAATGTGTTTGAAAACACTGCTTCCCCAATTGACAGGATGGCAAATAATTTTACCGCCATTACGTCAAGGAATAATATTTTCACCAACACAACAGGCAATACTGCCGGCAGCGGCACAGCATTTACGCCGCCATATACTTTAACCATTTCCCCTGCTGCCAGTGTGAAAGCAATTGTAAGTAATTCTTTTTGTGGAGCAGGTGCTACTCTGTCAAGCCCTACTGCATGCGGCTGCGGTGTGTATTCTCTAACAACAAATGTATTGCCGGCTGCCAGCGGTACTGTTACTAAAAACCCGGATTACGCTTTGTATGCGCCGGACAGCGTAGTAACGGTGACGGCGAGCCCAGGTACAGGGTATGAATTTGTAAACTGGAGCGGTGATGCATCTGGAATAAATACTTCTGCTACAGTAACAATGAATGCCAACAAAACTGTTACTGCCAACTTTCAGCAAATACAATCGCCAACATTGAGTGCGGATGCTACACAACCATCTTACCCAAATACAAACAAGCCTTATTTGACCATTGTATCAGGCAGCAATAAAACATCTGTTGTAAGCGGCGTTATCAACGACCCGACTGACCCGGCTGCAACAAAGGGAATTATATTTACGGTATCCAGTACAAGCGCTGTAATAAATGCAACAAGCAATAACAGTACTGTTGTCCCTGTAAGCAATATCAATATCACCAAGGTAAACGGAAAGCATATTGTAAAAATCACTCCGGCTGCTGTTGGATATGCAACTATTACTTTAGTTGCCACCAACAGTGCAGGCAGTTCATCCAATTATAAAATTGATTATGCTGCTTCGGCTGCATCAGCAACACCAACAAAAACATTTTTTCATACCAACAGTTCTGATGCTTCAGGCGCTTCAGCAGTTGACAGCAATTATATGTTTGTAGCAGATGATGAAACAAATGCGATTCGGTTGTACAGCCGTAAGAGCTCAGGCAAAGAATTATATTCATTGGATGTGGAGAGTGCGGTGGGCGCTTCTTCTGAATGTGATTTAGAGGGCTCTTCATTAAGTGTAAAA
>CAYRRL010000572.1:0-2056 GCA_964426665.1 uncultured Ferruginibacter sp.
GCAATGCACAAGGCGATGAAATTTTTTCGTTAAGCAATGAGATAATTGAAAGTGTAAAAGAAAAATTTGGAGTGCGGCTGGAAAGGGAGGTGAATATTATATAGCGGTTTATATTTTATAAAAAAGCAAAAGAGGCTAACACAAAGTGTTAGCCTCTTTTTATTAAGGTGTTTTTTTTAATAGCGGTTCCTTGGCTTGTCATAACCACCCGGCCTGCTGTTAAAGCCTCCGGGCCTTGGGCCAGCGCCGCCTGGCCTTGGCGAGCTCCCGCCACCACCGGGGCGGTCTTCTGCGGCTTTTACCACCAATGGTTTTTTGCCCAGGGAAATATCATTGAGGCTTTCAATAGCGTCTTTTGCTTCTTCAGCTACGGGCATTTCCACAAAACCAAAGCCTTTGCTTTTTCCTGTTTCCCTGTCCATTGCTACTTTGGCAGACATAACAGTCCCAAATTTTTCAAAGATTTCTTCAAGTTCGGCATCATCTAAATCATAGGGTAAACCGGCTACAAAAATTTTCATTTCAATTAGTTTTTTGTAAAAATACGGAGTTTATGTTTTAAGAAGCATACAAAATTATTTACGGGATTAGCAAAATATATTTCCCCGATAAAACAAAGCAGGGCGTTCATGCGCCCTGCTTTTTATTTCATACAAAAAACTTTACTGGTTTACTTTTAAGCTCCCGCCTGTTGCAACAGTAACACTTGCGCCGGGCTGAACGGTAATATTTTTGCAATTTGCAATAACTCCATTCGCCACGGTTGGGTTAAATGGCCTGTTGGCAGGTATCACTACAGCGTTAGCAGCACCCGGCACAGCATTAGTGCTCCAGTTGGCTGCATTGTTCCAGGCTGTGCTTACATTGCCCACCCATTGGTAAGTATTGCTGTTGAGTGTGCCGCCAGTAAAATCAACTTTGTTGTCAAGGCTCCAGGCGCCATACTCATCAAGGCTTCTTATGCCAAGTTTGTGTGCGCCATTTGGGACTGTAGAAATATCCGCATCAAAAATTAAACTGGGGATATCAGTAGCAGATGTGATAGTAACCGGAGTGCCACGGCCATAGCCAGGGTCGGTGTCAATATAGTATTCTACCCGTACCACTTTAGGCAACGGCGTAGTAACAGTGCCTGAATAGGGTTTTAAAAAAAGCCATTTGTTATCAATGCCCCAGGCGCCATTAGCATCAAGGCTGCGTACACCCACAATATGCACACCCTGCTGCAACGGTGCCAAATCTATGTTGATAGAAAGATTGGATAAATCCGGTGCAGATGCAATAGTTAACGGAGTGCCGTTGCCATAGCCGGGGTCTTTGTCTAAATACCATTCCACACGGTTTATGTTCGGTGCAACGGGTGCTGTTAAATTGGTATATGGTTTTAAAAAAAGCCATTTGTTGTCAATGCTCCATGCGCCATTGGCATCACGGCTGCGTATGCCCACAATATGCACGCCCTGGTTCAATGGTGTTAAATCAATATTGATAGCAAGGCCAGATAAATCCTGTGCCGGCACAATACTAACAGGCGTGCCATTGCCATAGCCGGGGTCTGTATCTAAAAACCACTCTACACGGTTGATGTTGGGCGCTACAGGCGCTGTGGTATTTGTGTAGGGTTTTAAAAACAACCATTTATTTTCAATGCTCCAGGCGCCATTGGCATCACGGCTGCGTATGCCCACAATATGCACGCCCTGGTTAAGGGGCGCAATGTCTAAATTAATTGTAGCAGTTGCATTGGTAGTTCCTGTAAAGCTGAGGTTGGTGGCATTGCCATAGCCGGGGTCTTCATCAAGATAGTATTCAATTTTATTAATTGCAGGTTGGGATTTTGCAATGGGAATGAATACTGCAAATAGCAATAAGTGAAAAACCAATATTGCCTTTATATAGTGTTTCATTTTTGTTTATTTGAATTACAAAAACAACCTTAATTATTCCCTTTTGTGCTCAGGTTAATTTGCATGGTGCTTCCCGGCGGGTTGTTGCCCTGGGGCGAACTTAACAGGTAAATGGATGGAATGGGAGGCAAGCCCGACAGTTTGTAAGG
>CAYRRL010000573.1:0-2056 GCA_964426665.1 uncultured Ferruginibacter sp.
GGTATGTTTACGCTGTTGTTTGGGTAATGAAACCAATTAAGGTATTTTTGCAACCCATTGCCTGTTTATGGGTGAATATTGCTGAGAAAGTACAAGTGAGTGACACAACGATGCCAAATAGAATTACAAAAGACAGTTTCAAAAAACATGAACAACCCATCAAGATATTTAATTACAGCAGCGCTCCCTTACGCTAATGGCCCGGTGCATATTGGCCATTTGGCGGGCTGTTATTTGCCTGCTGATATTTATGTACGTTATTTAAGGGCGCAGAAAAGGGATGTAAAATTTATCGGCGGCAGCGATGAGCATGGCGTACCCATCACTATCCGTGCGATGAAGGAAGGCATTACGCCACAGCAGGTGGTTGACCGCTATCATGCTATTATTAAAGAAAGCATGGAGCAGATGGGTATTTCGTTTGACATCTATTCCCGTACTTCCAATAAAGTGCATCATGAAACTGCTTCTGTATTTTTTAAGAAGCTGTATGATGATGGTTTGTTTGAAGAGAAAGAAACGGAGCAGTATTATGATGAGAAGGCAAATACGTTTTTAGCTGACCGCTACATCACCGGCACTTGCCCTGTTTGTGCTAATCCGAACGCTTATGGCGACCAATGTGAAAAATGTGGCACCAGTTTATCACCAGAGCAATTGATTAATCCCAAAAGCGCATTGAGCGATGCAGTGCCAGTGAAGAAAAAAACAAAGCATTGGTATTTCCCTTTACAGAATTATGAACCATGGCTGAAAGAATGGATTATTGAAGGGCACAAAGAATGGAAGAACAATGTGTTTGGCCAATGCAAAAGCTGGCTCGACAGTGGCTTGCAAAGCAGGGCGATGACAAGGGACAGTAATTGGGGAATAAAAGTTCCGTTGCCGGATGCTGAAGGAAAAGTGTTGTATGTATGGTTTGATGCGCCGATCGGTTATATCAGCGCAACTAAAGAACTGACAGATAAATGGGCTGATTACTGGTGCAAGGAAGACACCAAGCTGGTTCATTTTATCGGAAAGGATAATATTGTTTTTCACTGTATTATTTTCCCTTCAATGTTGAAAGCGCATGGTGGTTTTGTATTGCCTGATAATGTGCCTGCGAATGAATTTTTGAATATTGAAGGGGAAAAAGTAAGCACCAGCCGTAACTGGGCAGTGTGGGTGAATGAATACATAAAAGATTTTGAAGGCTGCGAAGATGTGTTGCGTTATGTACTTTGTGCCAATGCGCCGGAAACAAAAGACAATGATTTTACATGGAAAGACTTTCAGGACAGGAACAATAGTGAATTGGTAAGCATCTTTGGGAATTTTGTAAACCGTACCTGGGTATTGATGCATAAACTCTGTGGGGGAAAAGTGCCCAAACTGCATGAGGATATTTTAGATGATAAGGACAAAGCATTAATTGCTGATATTGAAAATGCAAAATCAAAAGTGGAGAGTTTATTGGAAGAGTATAAGTTCCGTGATGCATTGTTTGAAGTAATTGATTTGAGCAGGAAAGGAAATAAATACATGCAGGAAAAAGAACCCTGGATTGTGGCAAAACAATTAGCTGAAAACCCTAATGTGCAAAAGAGCATTGACAATTGTTTGCATTTGTGTTTGCAATTAACAGCCAATCTTGCTATTCTTATCAATCCATTTTTGCCGACAACAGCAAAGAAAATGCTGAACATGATGAAAGTGGTGGATAAAATGCTTGATTGGGAAAATGCAGGCAAAACAAAATTGCTGAGTGTTGGGTATAGTTTGAGAGAGCCGCAATTATTATTCAGGAAAATTGAAGACACAGAAATAACTGCACAAGTAGAAAAATTAAAAGCAGGATTAGCAAAACCAAAAACAGAAGAAACAAAAATGGAAGAGAATAAATCAGAAATCATACACCTGAAATCAGAAATTCAATTTGATGATTTTGCAAAGATTGATTTGAAAGCAGGAACGATTGTTTCTGCTGAAAAAGTAGAGAAAGCAGATAAACTATTGAAACTGCAAATTGATTTAGGTTTTGAAACAAGAACTGTTGTAAGCGGCATTGCCTTGC
>CAYRRL010000574.1:0-2036 GCA_964426665.1 uncultured Ferruginibacter sp.
GCATCTAACACATGCACCACTCCTTTGTCAAATTGCGGAGCAATTTTTACTGCTGTGTGCATACGGCTGGTGGTGGCGCCGCCAATCAACAAAGGCTGTTCCATGCCACGCCTTTTCATTTCATGCGCCACATGCACCATTTCATCGAGTGATGGTGTTATCAATCCGGATAATCCAATAATATCTGCACCAAATTTCTCTGCTTCATCCAGGATTTTATCAGCTGGGACCATTACGCCCAAATCCTTTATTTCGTAGCCATTACAGCCTAATACAACACCAACGATGTTTTTTCCAATATCGTGCACATCCCCTTTTACTGTTGCCAATAAAATTTTTGCAGCGCCGGCAGCTTCCTCATTTACAGTGCCTGCTGCAAGATGTGCCTGCCTCCTGTCTTCTTTTTCCTGTTCAATATAAGGTGTCAATACAGCTACAGATTTTTTCATCACTCTGGCACTCTTTACCACTTGCGGTAAAAACATTTTACCACTGCCAAACAGGTCCCCCACTACATCCATGCCTGCCATCAATGGCCCTTCAATCACATCCAAAGGTTTTGCATATTTCTGCCTTGCTTCTTCTGTATCTGCATCAATATAATCTGTGATGCCATTTACTAAAGAATGTTTCAATCTCTCTTCAACTGAAGTATTGCGCCATGCATCATTTTTCCTTTCTTGCTTATCGCCAGCTTTAACTGTCTCTGCAAACGCAATCAGTTTTTCTGTTGCTTCATTGTTATCATTGTTGCGGTTAAGAATTACATCTTCACACAACTCCCTTAACTGCGGTTCTATCTCATCATACACTACCAATTGCCCTGCGTTTACAATACCCATGTCCATCCCTGCTTTAATGGCGTAGTACAAAAACACGCTGTGCATTGCTTCCCTCACCGGCTCATTGCCGCGGAATGAAAAAGACAGGTTGCTTACACCACCGCTGATTTTTGTAAGCGGCATCAATCTTTTTATTTCCCTTGTTGCTTCAATAAAATCAACGCCATAATTATTGTGCTCTTCCAAGCCTGTTGCTACAGCAAAAATGTTTGGGTCGAAAATAATGTCTTGAGCATCGAAGCCAACTTGTTCAGTAAGGATTTTATAAGCCCTGTGGCATATCTCCACTTTTCTGTCCTTTGTATCAGCTTGCCCTTTTTCATCAAACGCCATCACAATTACGGCAGCGCCAAACATTTTGCAAGTAATTGCCTGCTCAATGAACTTTGCTTCCCCTTCTTTCATGCTGATGGAGTTAACAATGCACTTGCCCTGTACGCATTTTAAGCCAGCCTCAATAATCTCAAACTTCGACGAATCAATCATCACCGGGATTTTAGCAATGTCCGGCTCGCTTTGCAGCAGGTTTAAAAATGTTGTCATGGCATGCACGCCATCAAGCAGTGCATCATCCATATTCACATCAATTACCTGTGCGCCATTCTCCACCTGCTGCCTTGCAACACTTAATGCTTCTTCGTACTTATTTTCTTTAATAAGCCTTGCAAATTTTTTGCTGCCGGTTACATTGGTGCGTTCACCAACGTTAATAAAGTTTGTTTCCGGGCGGACGATTAAAGGTTCCAGCCCGCTGAATCTTGAATATGGTTTGATAGTGTTCATTTTTTTACCACAAAGGGCACAAAGGTCTTTCACAAGGCTCACAAAGAACCATTGATTGCCCTTTTTACCCCGTCTTTAAAAAGTAATACATTGAAATTTATAAGTAACCCTAACCTGCAATTAGATAATTTTAAATAAGTCAATATTTGTGCAAGATGAATATCATTAAGCGTTTCAATTGACTTTATCTCAAGAATAAATTTATTTTCAATTAAAAAATCAACCCTATAGCCTGCTTCCATTTTTACATCTTCATATATTAATGGCAGAGCTTTTTTGCCTTTCGATAAATAGATTTTGTTTATGCACACCAGGAAAAGCCCGATTTATTACAAAAAGATTTCCAGCCAATTATTTATTTAAAAATGAGGGCGTATTTAATTACGATACGGAAATAGCTAGCAACATGTT
>CAYRRL010000575.1:0-2034 GCA_964426665.1 uncultured Ferruginibacter sp.
AAAGAAGGAACTGTCGAATGAAAACGATTTTTACTTTTTTATTGAAGTTGATGGCACCCCTTCAGGTTACCTGCGGCTGATGGAGGACTACAGCAACTTTGAATTGATGAAGCAATGGAAGGCGCTGGAACTGAAAAGGATTTATGTTGACAAGCCTTTTCATGGCCAAGGGCTGGCGCAGCAACTAACGGCTTTTGCAGAAAATTTTGCCAAAGAAAATAAGTATGAAGTGCTTTGGCTCGGCGTGTGGGAGCATAACCTGCGTGCCAAAAAATTTTATGAAAAGATGGGTTTTAAAGATTCTGGGTATATGCATGATTTCCCAATTGGCAATACACCGCAGCGGGATAACTGGTTGTGGAAGTTTTTGAATAGTTAATAGTTTTTGATTAATCGTTAATGGCTCAACAATTTTCAATAATATTCAACTTCTTCAAACAACTTGCAACAAATACTTCTCCTTAAAAAAATCTTCCTCAAATATTTTCTCAATCTGCCATACCCTTGGCTTGCAACCGCTTTCAAAAATTTCTTTTGCTAAATCGCCGCCTTTAAGGCAGATAAGGCCATTGTAATTATTGCTTTTCTTCAATAAGGGTTTGCTCCAATGCCATAAATCTTTTAATGGCGCTACGGCCCTTGATACAACGGCGTCAAATTTTTTGTCTTTTATATCTTCTGCACGGGTATGGCGCACAGCAATATTCTTTAAACCAATCGCATTCGATATTTCGGTTATTACTTTCAGTTTTTTATTGATGCTGTCAACCATCAAAAAATTTGTTTCAGGGAAAAAAATAGCGAGCGGCACACCCGGGAAACCGCCACCGCAGCCCAAGTCCATAACCTCCATTCCTTCTGTAAATTCAAATTGCGTGGCAATGGCTAAGGAATGAAGCACATGGTGTTCATAAAAATTATCCATGTCTTTTCTTGAAATCACATTTATTTTTTCGTTCCATTCCATATACAGTTCTTTTAGTGCCGACAGTTGTTTGGTTTGCTGCGGCATAAAATCAGAAAAGTATTTGGCTATAATTTCCATATCAGTAACATGAGGGCAAAGGGCAGAACCCTGCGCCATTTTATTTCCATTGCACCCTTGGCTTTTTTAACAATGCAACAGAAAAAATCAAATAATAAAAAAACATCCATACATCAAAAAACAAAAAAGAAGGGAACAAATCCTTTTCATCCAGTTTCTTTGTTATAAAATAAAATATTATTGCCTGTAAAAGGAAACGAACACCAAAGGCAGTCAATACCCATTCCCATTTAAAAAATATAAGCGCAGCAACAAATGCCGGGTAGAAAAGAAAATGTGTCAACGAATACAGCCCGAGTAAAAATTTATGCTTTGCCCTGTAATATTTGCCGGTGCTGTAATGCCTTGTTTTTTGCCGCACCCATTGCCCCCATGTTTTAGCCGGTTCGCTTAATGTAAAAGCATCTTTGTCAATATTGATTTTTGTATTGCGGCTGGTGGCTGCCATATTGATAAACAAGTCATCATCGCCGCTGGGTATTTTGTTGTGCGACGAAAAGCCTTTGTGCCGGAAGAAAATTGTTTTTTTGTAACTCAAATTCCTTCCCACGCCCATGTACGCAACCCCTGCCAAAGCATAGCTAAAATACTGCATGGCAGTATGCACAGTTTCCCAGCGCACCAGTTTATTAAGCAAGCCCGGTTTTTTGTAATAAGCGCCATAGCCAAGCACAATTTCCGTGTCATCATTGTATGTTGCCTGCATTTTCTCAATCCAAAATTCGCTGGCAGGCACACAGTCTGCATCGGTAAGCAATACAATTTCATGCTTTGCTGTTTTAATGCCCACGCTCAACGGGAATTTTTTGCCGGGTATTAATTTCGCTTCCTGTTTTAGCTCAACAATATTCAGTTGCCTGAATTTTCTTTGGAACTCTTCCAGCAAATACTTGGTATCGTCAAACGAATTGTCGTCCACTACAATCACTTCATGCGTAGTGCGGTATTGCTGCACCAAGGCCCCCGGTAAGTTTTTTGCCAGGTTAGCC
>CAYRRL010000576.1:0-2023 GCA_964426665.1 uncultured Ferruginibacter sp.
AACTCTTAATTCTTCACTCTTAACTGCCACGGTAAGTGGAATACCCAAAAGGGCTTAGCAACAACGGAATATGATAATGTTCTTCGCTTCTGATATCAAATATTATTTCTACGCAGGGATAGAATACATCCATGCCATGTATTTTAAAATATTCTTTGGTTGCAAATTTCATTTTGTAAGTGCCTAATGGCAATAAAACGCCGTGTTTTAATAAATCCCTTACCCGGCCGTCATGGTCTGTCATGCCGCTGGCAATTTCTATCCATTCCACGCCTGTTTTTTCATACATTCTTATTTCTACTCCTGCGGCGGGCAGCCCTCTTGTAGTATCTAATATATGTGTTGTTACCTGGCTCATTCTGATAATAATTTTTGTAAACGTATCTGTGTGATTTTGTTTTGTTCGTCCATGGCAATTTTTATTTCTTCTTCTTTATGGTTGGGCAACCGCTCATTTAATAATGCCAGCATTTCATCTGCTGATTTGCCTGTGGCGCATACGATAAAGATAAAGCCAAACTTTTTTTCGTACTCCTCATTGCCTTTGGCTAATGCTTTTAATGTTTCTTCTGAAGCCTGCGCCACTGCTCCCTGCTCCCCGCTTGCCCAGCCTGCGGTGGTGGCAAATTTCTTTTTCAGGGAGTCCATGTCGCCGATCTTCGGATGATGGGTAAAAGCTTCCAGCCAGTCGGCTTCAGTGCATTCGTACCATTGGTCTTCTGCATCGTACAGCAGCTCCGTCATATCATCTGCAGGGAAGAAGGGGAGCATTTTTTCCACCCATGTTTTGCTGCCGCAACACTTAAAAAGCTCGGCTTTGAGTTGGTCTTTTGGGAGTATGTTTAAATCGTGAAGAGTCATTGTTTATTTTGAATTTTAAATTATAAATTTTGAATTGGGAGAAAATGCCTGCTTCATTCAAAATTTAAAATCCATCATTTAAAATTATCCTATCGTTCCCCACAAACGCATCCTGCTTATCCCTCCATCAGGGAAAATCGTCAGCCGCACATGCGTAAATTTTTTATTGATGCTGGTTAACTCCTTTTCAAAATGATGCTCATGGTCTGCCTGCAGCTTTGTTTGTGGCAGGATGGTTTCCCACCTAATGCTTTCGCTTTGCAAATCCGCATTTTTCCCCGCTTCAATATGGCAGCCCTCAATCATGCAACTGTCAGGGTAATTGCCTTTAAAATGGCAGGTATCAATCAATGCTCTTTTAATAGCCCCTTCATGGGCCAGCTTTACTATTACCCAGTCTTTATTGTTGGGGGTGCGGTTGCGTTTTGTTTCCCATCCATCGCCCATGTTTACGCCACGGCCGGGCATTATCAGGTTATCCATGTGAGAGAAAAACATATCGTTGCAAAGCACAGACTTGGCACCGTTAGTGGCGGCTGCCAAATCAATGAGCTCCCCTTTTTTTACCTTGCTCCAGTCTTTAAATACTTCGCCATATACTTTCAGCCTTGCCACGCCGCCATCGGGGTAAATATGAAGGCGAATGTGTGTATAGATATTCTTTCTATCCTCTATCTCAAAAATATTTTGCGAGCCGGGCTGCAATGGAACCTTTGGCAAAATCTCTGCCCAATCAACTTTTTCAAAATCAATGTTAATGGTATCCGTTATGTTGGCTGCTTCCAAAGAGGCAAATGGCGGATGATTACCAAGGAAATGATTGGTATCAATATCCACTTCATGTATGCGGCCCGATGTTGCTAATTGTATTATGCACCAATCATGCCCTGGCACTCTTTTGCGGCGGCTCTCCCACCCGTCCATCCATTTGCCACGGTCGGTGTATTTGTCTGTAATAAAAATGCCACGGCCGGGCTTTAATAAGTTTTCTTTTTCGGCAAAGAAATCATCTGTGCAGAGCAGTGCTTTGCCGCCTAATCTTTCTGCGGCTAAATCAATAAGGTTGTTAAATGAACTCATATTTGTGCAATCGTTTTTTTAGCATGTAAAGAGGCAAAGCCCTTAGCGGCTTGATTTTGCTTTGCACCTTTGCGTGGAAATT
>CAYRRL010000577.1:0-2018 GCA_964426665.1 uncultured Ferruginibacter sp.
TTGCTATTAAGGTGTTTTGTGTGCTCTGCAAGAATTTTTGCCAATCTAATTCCCTTATTTCTTGAGCGCTACAAAATTGGAACAAGAATAATGACGTAATGAAAATGTTTACTTTCCTCATTGTATGTATTTTTGGTTTTTGATTTGTTAGTTTTAAAAGATTCGCTATTTCTGCCTTTAGTTTCTAATTCACATCATTTTTTATTGCAATAAACAAGTACCCAGGTGCCTGTAGGTACTGCCCTTTCAAGCAGCACCTGCAATAAACCGGATTGTTTAGCTAGGCAAATCACTGTCGGGCTAATACACCCATGTATAATCAAAACAAGAAGCTTCTTACAGCGACTTTAAAAAACTAATGCTCGGCGTAAAGAAATATTCGCCGCCTTTGTTTTCTACAAAGCCTTTAAAATCTTTCACGCTTTTAAGCCCGTTGGCAGTGCCCCATTGATTAGGCAGTTTGCGGTCCGTTCCGTTAGGGCCTTGGCCAATGATAGGGTCCTGGCCTACAAAGTGCCCACCTATATCCCCCTGATTGGCCCAACTGCTCTGGATAAATTCAAATTGTTTTTCGATGCTGCTGTTGTAGCACATAAATAACAGGCCCACGCCACCGTTAGGCTGGTCGCTTTCCAGGTCAAACTCGTCACGGCCAATATCATTAAACGGTATGCCCCGGCGGGTAAGGCGCACATCTTTGGCAAACTGCACCGGCACATCGGCCCTTGGGTTGGTAATGCGTATGTGTGCATGGAAAGGGCACTTGCTGGCAGCAGCATCAGTGCGATAGTCAAAATCGTTGTTGAGTTTTATAGTAGTATTATTGATGCCTCTTTCATTGCTGTGATTCACAGTTTCGGTGCCGTCTTCAAAGCGGCCCACCATCATAGCGCCTGCCAGTTCATCATTGGGCGTGCCGCCATTGTCTTTTACGCCTGCGCCAGCATTGAACCTTGCACTCACGGCTTTTTCTTTCAATTTAAATGCCGCCACATCCTGCTCCAGTTTCCTGAATACAAAGTAGCTGCCAAAACTGTCTGCTGTTTTGCCGCCTTTGTCTTTCACCAATACATTTTTCAGGATAGCATGGTTATCGTCCCATTGCTTGGGTGGCAAAGGGGCAGGCGCTCCCGGCTGCGTGGGCCTGGCCGCCAAATAGTTTGGCTGGCTTATGCCATCTGCATATCCAAAATGTTCAATGCCGGTACCTGCTGCATTGCGGAGTATTTTGCCTTTTTGTGTTACTGCGATAGTTGCAAACTTGCTTATCTCTGCAGACAGTGAATTTTTTTCTGCAGTAAGGCGCCCTATCTGGTCGTCAGCCAGAATAATAAGCCCGTCAATTTTCTTTTTAAAACCGGGCTCCCATTCAGAAGGCTTATCCGCCAATACAGTTTTTTGGGCACGCATCCCTTTGCGGAAGGAAGGGCTGTCTGGTATAACGGCAGCATCCACCCCCAATTTGCTGTAGCCTGTTTTTGACAGTGATGCTGTGTAAACAGGGCCGCCATCAAATGCCGGGTCTTGATGATGCCTTTCTGTGTCGTCGAGTTGTTTGAAAGCGCTGACGAGTTTGGTAGCAGCAAATTTTTTAAGCCATGCTTTGGCAGCGGCGGCTTTGCCTTGTTTGATGCTAAAAAATAAGTGAAAGGCATGCGTGCGTCCATGGTGTTTTAAAATATTTGCCTGCAGGTCTTTCAGCATGGGGTTGAATGTGGCATTCATGGCCACGTCTGTTTCATTAAGTGTGAGCGCCATAGTGTGTTTGCTTTATTGTGCCTACTCTATATCCCCTTTTCGGCTTGCGGGGAGTTTTAACGCAGGGTGCAGCGGGAAAGAAAATTTGATGGCGTAAAGATGTGGCGCAGAAAACCTAAAAACAACGGTGTTTTCCTCAGAAAAGCACCGTTTTTTCACCGTCGTTTTTTGAGGAAAACACCGTTGCAGCGAATTAATAAAATGCTTAACTATGCAAAAAGCGGCTTTAGTTACTGCAATTTGCCAGCAGTTTATTTTTT
>CAYRRL010000578.1:0-2016 GCA_964426665.1 uncultured Ferruginibacter sp.
TCAAACTTTGTTAGGAACGGCTACGGCCTTACCGGCGAAGGGGTAAACATCGGCGTTATTTCCGATAGTTACAATACCATACCAGGAAACCCTGCCGGCACCGATGTAAGCAACGGCGATTTGCCGGGCAGTACCAATCCTAATGGTTATACAGATGCTGTAACAGTATTGCAGGATTACCCTTATGGGCGTGGCATAGATGAAGGCAGGGCCATGCTTCAAATTGTGCATGACATTGCGCCGAAAGCAAAAAAATATTTCCGTACAGGTTTTATAAGCCCGGGCGACATGGCAGAAGGTATCCGGCAGTTAAAACAAAACAATTGCAATGCTATAGCAGATGATATCACCTATATCACAGAGCCTTTTTTACAAGATGGCGTGGTTGCTCAAGCTGTAAATGAAGTGAGCAGCCAGGGCGTGGCTTACTTCTGTGCGGCTGGCAATTTTGCCAGCAAATCCTACCAAAGCAATTTTGTTCCTGCTGCAGCACCTGCCGGGCTTGGAGGCACAGCACATAATTTTGGCGGTGGCGATATCTTCCAGCGTGTGTCTTTAAAAAGGGGCAATTATATTATTGTGCTGCAATGGAACGATGATATTTATTCGCTGGGGCAAACAACTGCCGGCGGCACACAAAACGATTTAGACCTCTACCTTACCAGCAATAATGGCGTTTCATTATCCGGTTCCAACAGGATAAATACCGGTGGCGACCCAATAGAAATATTGCCCTTTATTGCCAATTCAGATACTACCACCAGCATATTGGTGGTAAGGCCGTCAGGCAGCAGCCCAAATTTGAATTTTAAATTCATAATTTTTAAAGGCGATGCTACAATTGAAGAATTTAATACCGGCACTTCTACCATTACCGGGCAGGCAAATGCAACCGGCGCTATTACCATTGGCGCAGTACGCTATACCAAAACACCGGTGTATGGGGTAAACCCACCGGAAATAGAAACCTTCTCTTCTTCAGGCGGAACCTTTATCAATGGCGCTGTAAGGAACAAGCCAGACTTTACTGCGCCAGACGGTGTAAACACTTCCGTTAGTTTCGGCGCTTTAGACCTTGAAGGCGATAACTTACCTAACTTTTTTGGTACTTCTGCCGCTGCCCCTCATGCCGCTGCCACATCTGCATTATTAATGGAAGCAAGGAAAAAATACTACAACGAAAACCTTGCAGTAGCAGATTTAAGAAACATTCTTGCAAACTCTGCCCTGGATATGGGAGCACCGGGTTATGATTTGGCAAGCGGCAACGGATATATACGTGGCGATGTTGCCATACAATCATTTGCCTCTGCTTTGCCTGCATTAATACAATTGGTAGTGCCTGACGGCATTGTTCCCGGCAATGCGCCGTTTACTGTTGGCATCACCGGCAATTACCTTAGTGGCAATACGGTAGTATTGTTCAGGGGCGAACCTGTGCCAACAACTATTCTTACAGACAGTACCGGCACAGCACAAATACCTGCTTTCATTGGCAACCCGCCGATACAGGCACTCACTTCATCCATTACCCCAAGCGGCCTGGATGGCGGCACTTCCAATACGCTGTATTTTTCATCGCCTGTAAAAAAACAAATTAATATTACTGCCGATAACAAAACCATAAAATATGGCGAGCAAATACCACCGTTCACTTCTACAATTACCGTGGACGGAGTGCCATTACAAAATACCAGCCTTACCCTTGCTGATATCGGGCTTGAAAATATTATTTACACAACGCCTGCTGCCAGCACAAGCCCTGTAAACAGGTATATAATAACGCCTGTGCAAAGAACATTTGACCCCAATAACCCCATTGATGTTGGGCTGCAGGAATTGTACAATTACAACACGCCGGTATCAGGCGTGCTCACAATTGAAAGGATGCCTGTTACTATTTCAGCACAGGATGTAAACTTGACTTATGGTGACAAGATACCTGCTATTGCTTTCAATTATCTATACGACCAAACCAATATACCAGTGGCGCAACAGGCAGCCTTTTTAAATGGG
>CAYRRL010000579.1:0-2011 GCA_964426665.1 uncultured Ferruginibacter sp.
AGACATATTTGCCGGCCTGCGCATCGCCAAAAAGCTGAACAAACACTTCGACTTTTTTGCCATGCCATCTGTACGGCTGAGCCTCGCTACATACTATACCAAAAATAGTTTGCTGGATAAAAATATCAACCAGGCTGGGGTAGGGTTTGGGGTGAGTTATAAAATCAATTAACAAAAATTCAGGTTATGAAACACTTTATTACTTTAGTGCTTTTGACTGCAATATCTTTTGCAAAGGCACAAATTGTGAGTTTGCCAGATAGTAATTTTAAGGCAGCATTGATTGGTTTGGGGGTAGATATAAATAATGATGGGGAAATACAACAGACTGAAGCTGACGCTGTGACCGATATGCCAATCCCATTGCTCAGCCAGGATACCATAAAGGATTTATCAGGGATACTTTTTTTCCCAAACCTTGAAAGGCTTGACTGCTCTTATCAGGGCATAACCTCACTTGATGTAAGTGGCCTTACCCGGTTGCAAAGTGTGCGTTTGCCGGCAAAACTCATTTCACTGAATGTGTCCAACTGTATAAACCTTGATGGGTTGGATTTGATGTTTGCCAGTGAACTAACAACGCTAAATGCTGAAAATTGCTCAAGGCTTAAAGCAATAGATATTTCATGGCTGGGTTTTTTTGGTGGGGTGGATATAAATCTTATAAACTGCGACAGCCTTGTTTCAATAGTTCCTGGCGGAGGTGCAATACGGGTATTAAATATCAGTGAATCGGACAGGCTGAGTTCTATAATTTATTCCCCGGGCACAGAAAAGATTATTGCAAGGAATTGTTTGGCCTTAACTCAAATCTCCCCCGGTTTTGGTGGCACAAACTTGCGAGGCGTTGATGTTACAGGTTGCATAAACCTTGAAACATTATCAATTGGCGAGGCGCTGGAGATGGACGATATTGACCTAAGCACCTGCCCTAACATAAGAAATCTTTTTGTTAGTGCAGCCATGATTACCGACCATTGCCTGGGCATCAATCTAAAAAATGGCACTCAGATGGTGAATTGCCAGATAGCTTTGATTAGCTCAAATAATGGATTGCCTACTTGCGTAAATATTTGTGTAGATGATTTTGAAATGGATTCTGTTTCTAACTGGCTGCATTTTGTTGATGGGTTTGGCGCACAGCTTGTAAACGTAAACCCTTATTGTACATTTACTCCTGCTGCTGCTTATAATTCCATTAAAGGAAAAGTAATGGTGAGCCCAACCAGTACTTGCGATAGCACAAGCAGGGCTATGCCGGATGTACCCATTGTTATTACTGGATCAACCGGGACAATTACAAAGCTAACTGAAGCTGCCGGAGGCTACAGGCACTTTTTTTATACAGGCAACTATTTAATATATCCGTATTTCGCTTATCCTTACTTTAGCATAAACCCAACCACGGCTACAGCACATTTTGACACGGCTAACAGCATAGTAGAGACAAGGGATTTTTGTATCACTCCAAACGGTACCCACAATGATTTGGAAATAAAATTGCTAACAACATTCCCGCCAGCACGCCCCGGCTTTGATGCAGCATACACGGTAACATATAAAAATAGAGGCACCACAACTTTAAGTGGCAATGTGCAGCTCAACTTCGACAACAGCAAAATGAATTTTGTTTCTGCCTCAGAAAGTGCAACTACTCAATCAACCGGGCAATTAACATGGAACTACAACAGCCTGCAACCCTTTGAAAGCAAAACCATCAACGTAACTTTTAATTTATTGCCCCCACCGGTTAATAATATTGATGATACACTTGTTTACTTAGCAGCCATCACGCCATCAGCAGGCGATGAAACGCAATTTGATAATAGTTTTATTTTGCCGCAAAGGGTGATTGGCAGCTATGACCCTAATGATAAACAATGCCTGGAAGGCAGCAAACTGGACATCAGCAAAATTGGCGACTACCTGCATTACCAGATACGTTTTCAAAATGAAGGCACCGATACCGCCTTTAATGTGGTAGTGGCAGATACGTTGAGCGACAAACTCG
>CAYRRL010000580.1:0-2009 GCA_964426665.1 uncultured Ferruginibacter sp.
AAGCAGCCAAACTTCTTCAGCCCCAAAAGGTACGTGGGATGTATTTGCCATACTCGGCAAAAACCAAAAAGGCGTTCTGGTAATAATAAACGATGCCGGAACCGCTTTTTTAAAAGACGGGGAACTGGATTTTTTGTTGGGCATTTTGTCTGCCTGCAAATTAAATATGGATGATGCCGGCATTCTTAACCTGAACAAATACAAAGATGCAGATTACAAAAAAATTTCAGCCGGCCTTACTGCAGAAGTATTGTTATTGTTCGGCCCTGCCCCTGAAGATATAAAGCTCCCCCTTTCGTTTCCTGCATACCAAATTCAAAAATACAATTCGCAAACATATTTGTGCGCCCCTCCACTGGCAACTCTGCAACTCGACAAAGCAGAAAAAGCAAAATTGTGGAACTGCCTTAAACAAATTTTTTCTATTTAACCATGATTGAAGAATTAGTATTTGCCACTAACAACGCCAACAAAGTGGCAGAGATAAAAAAAATGCTTGGCAATTTATTTACGGTAACTTCTTTAAAAGATGCAGGCATAGATATTGACATACCAGAACCCTATGATACGCTGGAAGAAAATGCAAGGGCAAAGTCGAAAACAATTTTTGAAATGACAGGCAAAAACTGTTTCAGCGAAGACACAGGCTTGTTTGTAGATGCCCTCAACGGCCATCCCGGCGTAAAGAGTGCCCGCTATGCCGGCGATAAAGCAACCAACAAAGAGAACATTGAAAAACTGTTGGCAAATTTGAATGGTGTTGAAAAAAGAACAGCAAGGTTCAAAACAGTCATTTCGTTGATGCAAGCCGGGAAAGAGTTTCAATTTGAAGGCGTGTGCGAAGGGGAAATAATTGAAACGCCTGTTGGTGAAAAAGGCTTTGGTTACGACGCAGTATTTATACCTGATGGCAATGAAAAAACATTTGCACAAATGGAAACAGAAGAAAAAAACATTTATAGCCATAGGAAGAAGGCAATGAAAAAACTAATTGGCTTCCTAAGCTCCTGAACTTTTCAAACCATTCAAACGATGGCAAGGATAAAAATTGAAATGCCCAACGTAAAACTTGCCGATATAAAAATACCGGTAAGGATTACCGATGTTAATTATGGCAACCATGTTGGCAATGATGCTTTTGTTTCTATCATTCATGAGGCAAGGCTGCAATGGCTGAAGCTAAACGGTTTTTCTGAACTAAGCTTTGGAAATGCCGCTTTGATAATGGGCGATTTAGCAGTAGAGTTTAAGAACGAATCTTTTTATGGCGATATAATTACTGTTGCCATTTATAGTGGCGGGGCAAGCAGGATGAGTTTTGAATTGTTTTATCAATTAAGCACAGAAAGAAATGGCGCAGCCATTTTATTGGCAAATGCAAAAACAGGAATGGTTTGTTTTGATTATAATACTAAAAGGCCAGTTTCATTAAGCGATGATGCAAAAAGAATCCTGTCAGGGAATTAACCGTTGTTCCATATCCGCCAACTCTCTTCTGCTTGTATCAGGAGCATTTCAAAACCATTTTGTGCAGCAGCGCCTCTTTGTTTGCCCTCTTTTAAAAACAATGTTTCCTCAGGTTTATATACAAGATCATACAAATAATGCCTTGAAGAAATGAATTGGTAAGGAATTGCCGGCGCAATACTATCTTTTGGGTACATACCCACAGGCGAGCAATTAATGATGACTGGATATTCATTCATTATTGCTTCATCAATGTTATTGTAAGCAATATGGTTTTCTTTGCCTGCGGTATTTCTTGTAACAACTAAATAATCAATACCTTTTTTGCGAAGCACATATTGCACTGCTTTAGAAGCACCACCGTTACCAAGCACCAGGGCTTTTGTGTGATGCTGCTGCAACAATTTGGAAAATGATTTTTCAAACCCAACAATGTCAGTATTATAAGCAGTTAATTTACCGTTGCTGATTTTTATACTGTTGGCAGCGCCGATTACCCTCACTTCATCGCTTAGCTCATCAACAAATTGCAGCACTTGTTC
>CAYRRL010000581.1:0-2000 GCA_964426665.1 uncultured Ferruginibacter sp.
CCAACCACGGGTGATTCCTAACCTGAGACCTACCGGATTTACTTTTTGGCCCATATATTTAATTTGCCGTGTGCTTTAAATTGGCACACTTATTTTTTAATTAGTTTTTGCTGTCAACAATTAATGTTACGTGGTTGCTGCGTTTGCGGATTTTATACCCACGGCCTTGCGGTGCAGGGCGCATGCGCTTAATAACCCTTCCGCCATCAACCATTACAGTTTTTACAACCAGCTTAGCATCTTCTACTTTAGCGCCTTCGTTTTTTTGTTCCCAGTTATTGATAGCGCTTTTCAGCAGCTTGTATAAAGGAACAGCCGGGTGCTTAGTGCTGTATTGTAAAACGCCTAAAGCTTTTTCCACTTCCATTCCACGGATCAAGTCAACCAGCAAACGCATTTTACGTGGCGATGTGGGATAGTTTCTAAGTTTTGCTACTGCTTCCATTTTGAATATGTTTCTTGTTTCTCGTTTGATTGTTTCTCGTTTGCTGATCTCTGAAAACCCGGCGCTTCAACGAGCAACAAGCAACGAGTAACGGTTTTATGCTATTTTCTTGCTTGAGTGCCCTTTAAAGTTCCTTGTTGGTGCAAACTCACCCAGTTTGTGGCCCACCATAAATTCAGTTACATAAACCGGGATGAATTTGTTTCCGTTATGCACCGCTAATGTGTGGCCAACAAAATCAGGAGTGATAGTTGACCTTCTGCTCCATGTTTTGATTACGCCTTTCTTAGATTTTCCTTCGTTAATCGCCAACACTTTATCTTCCAGGTTAGCATCTACGTAAGGGCCTTTTTTAATTGAACGAGCCATGTTTTATTTTTTGTTGTTGATTCCCCTTCGCCTTAGCCAGGGTATTTTAACAATGTGATTAATTGCTTAATTTTTTACCATTCCTGCGCTGGATGATCATTTTGTCAGAGCCTTTGCCCCTTGTACGTGTAATTTCGCCTTTAGCATATTTACCAGTACGGCTGCGTGGGTGCCCACCCGAAGCTTTGCCTTCGCCGCCGCCCATTGGGTGGTCAACCGGGTTCATGGCAACCGCCCTGTTACGAGGCCTGATACCTTTCCACCTGTTACGGCCTGCTTTGCCTGCGCTTTCAAGGTTATGGTCGCTGTTGCTAACTACACCTACTGTAGCATAGCAGTTAATCAAAACTTTCCTTAATTCCCCGCTTGGCATTTTTAACACGCCATACTTTTCTTCTTTGTTTGATAATTGTGCACTGGCCCCGGCACTGCGAACCAATTTGCCACCCTGGCCAGGCTGCATTTCAATATTATGAACCATAGTACCCAAAGGCATATTTTTCAATTGCAATGCATTCCCTAATTCAGGTGCCACATCATCGCCGCTAAGTACTGTAGCGCCAACCTGCAAACCATTTGGCGCAATGATATAGCGCTTTTCGCCATCAGCATAATTAAGCAATGCAATGAACGCTGTACGGTTTGGGTCGTACTCAATAGTTTTTACTACTGCAGGCACATTCTTTTTATCCCTCTTAAAATCTACAATACGGTATTTTACTTTGTTGCCGCCGCCAATATACCTCATGCTCCTTCTGCCCTGTGCGTTGCGGCCGGCAGTGCTGTTCTTTTTTTCAACCAAAGATTTTTCAGGAACGTTAGTAGTAACTTCTGCATAAGCATTGCCTATCCTCCACCTGGTCCCTGCTGTTGTTGGTTTATATTTCCTTAATGCCATTTTATTGTGTTTTAAATTTTATTCAACTTTTGCGGCAGTTGATGCCATACATTTTAAATCAGATGGTGCTGTACAAATCAATTTGCTCACCCTCAGCTACAGTTACATAAGCCTTTTTCTTAGCTGGCTTGCGGCCATTTAAAAAACCAGACTTTGTGTACCTTGATTTTGCTTTGCCCGGCAATACTGCAGTGTTAACGTCTTTTACCTGCACGCCATAGAACTGCTCAACTGCTTTTTTAATTTCAAGTTTGTTAGCTTTCCTGTCAACTAAAAAGCCATAGCGAT
>CAYRRL010000582.1:0-1998 GCA_964426665.1 uncultured Ferruginibacter sp.
AGCTTTTGCCATCGGTAATCTTTTGACGCTAATATACTTTCGAGCCCTTTTGATGCATTTGGCCCACAATAACGATTTTTAATGGAATAGCATTTCCCTGATTCATCAAAATAAAAGACACTGTAGATTATCCAGGTTGCCGAATCTTTTGTTATTGTCAGCTCAATAGTAGTGTCATATTCAATATATGAGAGCTTATAATTCAAAAAATCTTTATACTGTCTTAACTTGGCTTTTGTTTCAGGCAGATTTAACCCAAAATAATAATTTGGCTCATCTTTGCTTTGTGAATATGAAAAGCCGGGAGCTATAAATATCAACAAAGCTATCAAACTCAATTTCATTTACAATTGTTATATAAATTTACTACAGGCCATGCCCCAATCTTTAATAGAATCTCTTATCTTCAATTTCAATCAGATACTTTTTAAAATTACTTGGAAGGGTTCAGAATTACAAATAAGATGCCTATCACCGTTTGGTGATATAACCCCTAAAGGCTTGCCTCTACTGCAATACAAAGCAAATCCTTCATATATTCCCGTCGAGTTACTATTCACTGTAATTTTTATCTGTTCTTAAACGCCTAAGCAAGCCACCATTACTAACTATGCCAGAGAATCAGGCTCCTTTTTCCAATACGTACCCATCCCTCATCCGAAATAGGGTATCTAATTAGCTACGGTCTTCAAGTAAATTCTGGCTATACAATTAATACATCAAAAAATAAACTTGCAGCTTAAATTGATTCCCCCTAAACATCCTGCCAGGCAAGACTTGGCCTGCCAAAATAAAGATGAGGCTTAATTATAAAAAAACAACCGTGTTTTCCTCAGAATTTCACGTTTTTTTACAGCCGGGGCAGATCCCCAATTTAATTTTTTCAATTTCTGAACCCCGGTTTCCTTACCTTAGTGGCTTTCTTTTCCGTAAAGAATTGTAAATTATCCATCCCTGTAAAAGCCATTTACCCTTGCTTGCCTTTCTATAAGTAATATCAATACCGCTTATGAAGAGATTTGTACTTGGCTTGCTTGCATGCTGCCTCCATTTGTTTGTGTATTCACAAATGCCGGCAAGTTTTGCCATACCAGTAAGTGTAATAGCCGATAATACAGGGATTGCTTCCATTACGCTCAGTTGGCCTGCCAACTTGTTTGCTACAAGCTATACCATCAAAAAAAAAATAGTAACTGACAGTTCTTATCTCAGCCCTTTTATTGAAGAAGGCACTATCACACAAAGTGCGGCAGATGCCACTGCATTTACCGACCTGAATGTAGAAGCCGGTGTTTTGTACGAATACGAAATAAGCGCTACTTATACTACCGAGCCAGTGTCAAGGAGCATGTATGTATGCGCAGGCATAAACATAAAAACAGTGCACAACAGGGGCACTATTATTTTGCTTTGTGACGAGTTTACATCAACCAATTGCCAGGCCAAGCTTTCCCTGCTTTACCAGGACCTGGTAGGCGACGGATGGAAAGTGGTAAAACTGGTGGTGCCAAGAAGCGACAACCCGGCTGAAGTAAAAACAGTAAGGTCAAATATTATTGATGCCTGTAACAACTACCATAATGTAAAGCAGGTGCTTATTGTCGGGCATGTGCCCGTGCCCTACTCCGGCAACTTTACGCCAGATGGCCACACTAACCACAACGGATGCTGGCCTGCAGATGGCTATTACGGCTGCCTTGGCGGCACCTGGACAGACAATATTGCTTCTTCATCCGTAGCCAGCACAAGGCCGGCAAATATTAATTTGCCCGGCGATGGCAAATTTGACCAGGACAGTTTGCCGCAAGTACAGCTTGCCGTTGGGCGCATTGATTTTTCAAACCTCCCTGTTTTCAGTGCCTTTGAAGAAGATTTGATTAATGCCTATATCGACAAAAACCATGCTTTCCGCCATGGGCAGGTGCAACTGAAGAAACAGGCGCTGGTAGAAGACAACTTTACTTCCTTTGCAGAAAAATTTTCCCAATCAGCCTGGAA
>CAYRRL010000583.1:0-1994 GCA_964426665.1 uncultured Ferruginibacter sp.
GATTGTTGCCCAAAGTCTTGGCAATAAGATACTGCTAAATATCTAAATGCGTCAGAGCCATGGCTTGTCCAATCGTGTTTCGGCTGTAATTTAAATACATTATTTTTAAAGTCAAATTCTTTTTTATAATTTCTTAGTGCATTTAACCCTGATCTTGTTGTTTCCTCGTTAAAATAACATTTACTTAATATTACTCTAACTTGATCAATTCCATCATCTATTGATAATTTTGGAGCAACATTAAATCTTTGCTGAAAGCCAGTGGCTTTAAAAATTGATTTTTCGGGAAACTTCCAGCTTGCATTGCCGGTGGCATCGCTTGTTAGTACTTTGCCTTCGCCTGCATTGGGAGTAAATTTTATGGCAGATGGTTTAATTGTATCTGCCTTAACGTTGCCGGCTACATGTAGTTTCTCCGTTGGCCTTGTGGTGCCAATGCCAACGTTTTGGGCAAATGCCATACTGCTAAAAAACGAAACAGCCATTAATAATTTTGTTTTTTTCATTGTGGTTCAATTAATAAATCAAGATTTATTTTTCAATTGCATTTTCTAAAATTTCAATACGCTTTTTTAAAGCTTCTATAATTCCCTGCTGTTCTTTCACAGCATTAATAAGCATATATGTCATGGCGCTGTTGTCAACACTTAAGTAGCCGGTGCCGTCTGATGCTGTATTATTTTTTGATTGGGTGACCATGTAGGGGCTTACTTGTTGCAGTTGTTGTGCTATTACGCCCACATACTTTGTATCTGCACCTAAGCCGGATGCTGCATTGTACTGGTACCAAACCGGTTCTATTTGCAGTAAAGAAGAGAGCCCATCTGTATAAGGCCGTATATTTTGTTTCAACCGCATATCGCTCCAGGTGGCCCAGGAGCCTCCGCCGGTTTTGCTGGCGCTTCCGTTTACTGAAAGTTTCTGATCTGGGCCTATTCCGCCTCCGCCACCAATCATTACATTGCCACCATTTCCCTGCAAAAACATATTAGCTGCGGTGGCATTATTGCGTACCTGTATTTCGTTGTTATCAAATACCATATTGGTGCCGCCTTCGCCGCCAATGGTCATAAAGCCAGAGTTGTCTGTTAAATCCAGGTCAGTGCCCCCGGTAATGTGCAGCCTGTTTACAGGATTAGGGTTATTGCCAATGGATACATTGCCGTTTTTAAGCACTACAATAGCATTGCTGCGGTCGTTATAGGCATTGCCATTGCCAATAATAAAAAGAGGTGTATAGTTATTTACATTTGTTTGTCCGGCAGCAAGTATAGTGTCGTTATACATCCCCATTGCTGTGGCGGCAAACCCTCTTGATATAACGTTATACCCGAAAGCATTTGAAACTTCACCCTCAGCCCTAGTCCTGTTTCCAATAGAAACGGAGGTTGACCCCAATGCCTCTGCAACAAATCCAATAGCCGTGGAAAAGTTAGCTGAAGCTTTTGAGCCGCTTCCAATAGCAATTGCCGTATTCCCAGAAGCTACAGCACCATCGCCCAATGCTATTGATAGATTGCCGCTTGCCTCAACATTTTTACCAAATGCTGTGGCAAACTTGCCTGTTGCTTTTGCACCTGAACCATACGCAAAAGAAAAAGCACCCAAGCTGTCTGTGGCCCATTCATTACTTTTTGGGATACCTCCCCGTAATGCTGTTTTTGGCTGGTTAAAGTATAGCCCGTATAGTGGTGTGTTTTCAATAACGCTGCTGCTTTTTGTGAGTGCAGTCCACTTTACTTTAAACCCCGGCCTTGTATTTGCAGCATTTGAATTAAAAGCAAAGACCAAAGAGTAATGTTGACTAATGGATGAATATTTATCTGGCGAACTAAAATAGTAAGTACCGGTTGTGTTGCCGGTAAGCACAATTTTGCTGGAATAATTTTCCTGTATGTATATTTCCAGGTAATCATAAGGCGATTCCAAGTCCATTTCTTCAACAGTAACCTTGTATCCAATCAGGCTGTCGTTATCAGCATGTGTAACCTCAT
>CAYRRL010000584.1:0-1986 GCA_964426665.1 uncultured Ferruginibacter sp.
TGCCTGTGCCAGTATTGGTAATGCTGAATGCGTCGCCTGCGTTGGCAATACTGCCAGCATAAGGCAAACTGAAGCCACCACCACTGCCACCAACAGCAGCCCATGCAGTGCCAGTGTAATGATACAAAGCATTCAAATCGGTATCATACACCAGTAACCCTTTGGCTGGCGATGCTATGGCTGTTCGTTGTGTTGTTGTCATTCGTGGAGTGAGTAAGCCTTTTGTGGTGCTTGAAATATCAAGCGCCGCACTGGCTGCAGGCGTGGAGGTGCCAATGCCGATATTGTTTTGCGATAAGGAAGCTATTGCTGATGCGACGGCAATACAGCAGGTAATTATTTTTTTCATGATTTGTTTTTTGAATTGTAATAGTCAAATTCTAAAACCATACTTAATCTGCAAAAACCAAATGCCCGCTAAACCTCTTGCTGCTAACAGATGTTGCTAAACTTCCGCTGTTGTTTGCCCATGCCTGAACCGTAACCCTTGTGCCAGCACTCAAACGTACATCAGCATCAACCTGTACATACGCAGTACTGTAGCCAGGTGCATCAATTGACTGGTTTGCTACCCCGGCTGCAAAACCTACATTGTTCCTGCTAAGAAGAATATTGCCCGAAGTAATGTTATAAACACCGGAAGTAATTTGCAATTGTGCAAACGCTGAAAAATGATATAACCCTGAAACTGGCGCAACAAATGAATTAGGGTCTGTAGCTTAACTGCTGGTGTTATAATCGTTGCCGGCATCAAAAGTTTCTGTATCAAATGTCAGGTTTGCAAAACTGTTGTAAGGTATGCTTTGGCCTAATTCCTGCCCGGTAGTAAACCCAATGTTATTGTTTTTCCAAACGGCATTGCCTGTTGCATCGCTTGTAAGCACAGCGCCATTGCTTGGGTTTGTATTCCCACCGCTGATTTTCAAATTGCCTTCAACATCCAGGGCCGTTCCGCCAAAGCTATAAGCTTTTACACCAATCCCAGCCAGTGCATTTCCTTTCACTCCAATAGCGCCTGCATTATTAGCGTACCCTTCAACTGCAGTTCCTGCTACGCTGGAGCCATATACCCCTCTTCCATTAACTCCGTTTGATTCACCCATTACACCCACACCAAGCGTTGTGCTGTTGCACATACCTTTAATTACGGGAACCAGGGTACCGGTAGGCGTTGCATCTGCATAAATTGCCAAACCATTTGTGTTTTTTGCCCTTACCCCAATAGACGAACCTCCTGTGCCCTCTCCTAAAATACCAACTGAATTAGGATTGGCACTGGTAGCCTGCCCATATATAGCTGTGCCTGCGCTTAAAGTATTGGTTACTTTAAATGATTCGGCTGAAGCATCTGTGCCTGCATAAGGAAGCGATAACCCTGCACCGCCTCCACTGTTGTATAAATTTTTCCATGCGGTGCCATCATAAGCCCAGATGGTCTTGGTATCGGTATCAAATACCAATAGGCCTGTTGCAGGCGTGGCAATGGCAGTACGTTGTGCTGTTGTTACCCTTGGTATCAATAAGCCTTTTGAAGTGCTTGAAATATCGAGTGCTGCACTGGCTGCAGGCGTAGTGGTGCCAATGCCGATGTTATTTTGTGCAAAAGATGATGTAATAACGATAGCTGATAAAAGGAGCAGGTAAATTCTTTTCATTTTGTTTTGATTTATGCCGTAAAAATGGCAAGGGTTATTATGAAAGAAAATCTTTGTTTATCAGGGCTGGTCTTTTTTCAAATGAAGTGTGTAATATTACGTATGAACCGTTTCTTTTTAACAAGAAGCTGTTGAACTCTGGTGTATCATTATAATAAGCTTACCTGAATACTCAGTATTCGTTTTACTGGGTATGTGTTTACGCTTCATTT
Source organism: uncultured Ferruginibacter sp. (assembly GCA_964426665.1). Classification (GTDB taxonomy): domain Bacteria; phylum Bacteroidota; class Bacteroidia; order Chitinophagales; family Chitinophagaceae; genus Ferruginibacter. Next base: position 1,868 of record CAYRRL010000584.1, read on the forward strand.
CATTTTTACCACACTTCATTTTAAATAAATCATTTGTTATGCAATTGCTTTTTGCAACTACATTTATTGTTTTTACTTTTCCATTATGAAACTTGATTTGAAGCATTTTGAGATATGCC